>JAPPMR010000868.1 GCA_028818995.1 Candidatus Poribacteria bacterium
AAAGCTATGTTTATGTCAAATAGTTTTTTACAGAAAGTTATTTAGCACAACTCGTTATTTACAGAAGTTACTATAAATTGTAGATGTGAGTCTCTGTTTGTAAACCTGCGTTTGTCCATCAATCCTTTGCTAATTTCTATACCCTCAACTCCCAGAAAAGTTGCAGAAATTATGTGTGGGTGTAGGTACCACAAGTCTCAATGATGAAAATAGAATTGCCCACAAGGAATCTATAGCGTTTTTATTCATGCTATATCTGGATAGTAGAAGGCTTCTTTTTCATCTTCTCGTTTGGCTCCTGAGGTGGCATCGATTTTTGAAGGCGTTCCAAAGTTTTTCGTAAGTGTTCAATCTGTCTTTTGACATTTTCAAGTTGTTGTGAATTGAACTTATTCTTTGCTCGTTCAATTTGTTCCTTTGCTCGTTCAGCTAACACCTTTGCGTTTTCAACCCGTTCCTTGGCTTGTTCTACTACCACCTTTGCGCGCTCAACTTGCTCTTTGGCTCGTTCAGCCTGTTCGGCAGCTTTTTGAAGCTTAGCGTGCTCGTTTGCCAACTTATCAATATAGGCGGCTTTATAGGTTTCCCAATTATCCGTTGGTAGAATGTCGAGAATCCCCGCATTGCGAAGATTGGGGTAATCTTTCAGAAAAGCCAAAGTGTGCCGTTTTGACAGGTAGGACGCATACTCTCCGAAATGTCCTATGGTGATACCTTTGTCTAAAAGCATCTGAAGCCATGCTGCTCGCGGATATCGTGCATCAATTTCCTCGTTTGTAAACTGGCTGACGTGTCTTTTTTTGTCAACACTATCAATTATATGGGATAAGTTTACTTTTCCCTCACCGGAAAGTTTTATAGAGGCACCATCATTCAGACGCATCTTAAGCCAATCTATCTGTTGATGTTGCGTATCAATTTCCTCGTTTGTAAACTGGCTGACGTGTCTTTTTCTGCCAATACTATCAATCTTATGGGAGAGGTTTTCTTCACTTGTTGTTAGTATAGAAGCACTGACTGTTCCGCCATCGGTTTTACGATATATAATCACCGCGGTTTTAAAATGGTTGCGATTGTAGGTTTCGTCAAACGCTTCCATCAGTGCTTGCACGGTTTGTGGTCCATTATATTCTTCAGCGTTACTTAGCGCGTCTTTCGTTAATTTGGTCATTTCAACCATACTGAACCCTCCTGGATTATCTGCTGTTTCTGGGTTTGCTTGCGATCCAAAAAAGATGGCTATACCCAGCACTGTCAAAATGGAAAAAAATCGTATAGTGTGTTTACGTTGCATAATGTCTCCTTCATTAATTAAAACTGTGAGGTGATCTCCCTGTTTGTAAACCTGCGTTGTCTGTTAATCCTTTGCTAATTTCTATACACTTGACTCTCAGAAAAGTTGCAGAAGATATGTATGGGTGTCAGTATTATAACGTGAGTTTGAAAAAGTTTTCACCCGCAGCATGCTCTGTTATCTTTGGCAAAAACGGCACAACCTAACAGGTTATGCTACAAAGATACTGCTTTTTTTAGGCTTGAAAAGTGTTTAGAGCGAACTCACATTTTATTATCAAACTCACGTTATTATAGTATCAATGATGAAACAGAATATCTTAACAAGGAATCTATAGCATTATAATTCATGCTATATCTGGATAGTAGAAGGCTTCTTTTTCATCTTCTGGTTTGCATCCTGAGGAGGCATTGACTCTTTAAGACGTTCTAAAGTCTTCCGCAAGTGTTCAATCTGTTTCCTAACGTTCTCAAACTGTTGTAAATTGAGTTTATTCTTCGCGCGTTCAATTTGTTCCTTGGTTCGTTCAACTTGGGCTTTAGCACGTTCAATCTGTGCCATTACTTGTTTAGCTTGTTCCTTACCGTGTTCAACTTTTTCTTTTCTCCGTTCAATCTTCTCTGCTGCTTCCCGTATCTTCTCGATATGTCTGTTTACCAACTTATAAATAAAAGCGGCTTTATAACGTTCCCAATCATTTCCCTTAATTATCCGTTGGTAAGTTTCCCAATCATCCGTTGGTGGAATATGGATCATCACCGGATTGCGAAGATTGGGATTGTCTTTCAAAAAAGCCAAAGTGTATCGCTTTGACAAATAGGAGGTATAATCTCCGAAATTTTCTATGGTGATACCGTTGTCTAAAAGCAGCTGAAGCCATGTTTCACGAGGATATTGTGCATCAATCTCCGCGATTGTAAACTCGCTAATGTGCGTTTTTCCGTTTTTTAGAATAGTTCCACTATCGGTTTTACGGTGTACAATCACTGTCACTGTGGTTGCTAAATGGTTGTGATTGTAGATTTTATCAAATGTATCTATCAATGCTTGCGCGGTTTGCGGCCCAGTATGGTCTTTAGCGGTACTTAGAACATTTTTCGTTAGTTTTGTGGTTTCAATCAAACTGAACCTTCCTGAATTGTTCGTTGCTTCTGTCTTTTCAATCGAAGTGAACCCTTCTGAATTCTTCTTTTTAATCGAAGTGAACGCTTTTGAATTCTCTGGTGTTTCTGAGTTCACTTGCGATCCAAAAAAGATGGCTATACCCAGAACTGCCAAAAGTGAAAGTATCCGCATAGCGATTTTACCGTTCATAATGTCTCCTTTGTTAGAGTAAATTGGTGAGGTAATTCCTCTTTTGTAAGGTGCGTTTTTGTGCCATCAATCCTTGTTAATTGTTTTACACACGATTTCTTCAGAAAAGTTGCAAAAAAAAAGTAATTGTGAAAATTCACATCTTATTTGTCCAAAAGTTCAGCTTTATATTCCTCTACAATCTCATTCAGAACAGATTCAGGAATATCCTCTAATTGTGATGCTAACTCTTCTTCGACGTTAACCATCAGACTGTGGTCAAACGTCTCACGTTCGGCACATGGGTCAAAGGGTTCACCCTGTGCTTCCAACAAAACCGCTAAACGGGCAGGAGTCAACCCTGCAGAGATACCGTGTAAATCCCATGCAGTACCACGGTAACCTTTTTCATAATCACCACCAAGGTGTTTCTGTAGGATCTCTTCTCTTTCGGCACCTTGTGCGCCGCTATTTTCGAGTTCTTCTGCAGCAGCAATTGCTCGCGGGTCCAATTCTATTTGGAATGCGGTTGAAGCATCTGCCGCTGCAACAGGATAGATTTTATATATGTTCATATTTTCCTCATAAATTAGTGCTTTGTCTACTTTCAAATTGTAAAATAATCGGGAATCGGCGTTCCCTCCTACCGTTAGGAGATAATAGTCGGGAATCCAAATCAAGAAATCAACGGTATGAATACCTTTTTGGTATTCACCGGGTATGAATGCCATTAAGGCATTCCCCGGAGTTCCCTCCTACCGTAGGAGCGACCTTACTCACGATATTTAGATGGACACAACATTAGGATAGTCGGGTATCAACGAAGAAATTGATTGTGGAACTGCCTTTAAGACATCGCCCGCAATAAGTCCATGCATCCCTAATTTTTCAGCGGCAATGTCCCCTGCTAATCCGTGTAGGTAAACGCCAAGCACCGCTGCTGTTTCGCTTGACATGTTTTGCGCCATCAAACCCGCAATTATGCCTGTTAACACGTCCCCCATCCCCGCTGTTGCCATGCCGGGATTCCCTGTTGAATTGATCCAAATTTCACCGCTTGGATTTGAAGTGATAGTGGGTGCACCTTTAAGTACAAGCGTTACACCGTATTGATTTGCGAATTCTTCGGGAGCACCAATTCTATTTGATTCTAATGTTGAGATAGGGATATTCGTTAGCCGTGCCATCTCACCCGGATGTGGTGTGAGAACTGTTTCTGTCCCAAGTAATGAGATAAGGTCTGTTGCTTGTGCTAAAGCATTTAATCCATCTGCATCTATGACCATCCGTAAGCCAAGTTCTTGTTTATGATTTTCGCTAATCAGTTGATGAACAAGTCCCACCGTTTCAGGATGTTGAGAAAGTCCAGGTCCAATGGCAAGTAAAGATTTCGTCTTTTTTGCGTATTCAAGGATAGTTGAGGTTGATGATTCTGCTAAACTTCCTGCTTCTGTTTCCGGCAGGGGCAACGTCATCACCTCAGACAACTTAACTTCTAAAATTGGATTTAGGCTTTTTGGAATAGTGAGCGTTACCAAACCAGCACCTACACGGAAAGCTGCTTCGCTTGCAAGTGCCGCTGCGCCCGTCATCCCCGTTGACCCCGCAACGACAAGCACACGTCCGTAACTCCCCTTGTAAGATGCCGGCGAACGAACCGGTATCCATGCTGCAGCGTCTTTTTCAGTTGTCCAATTCACCTTAATATTTTGCGCGTCAATGACCTGCTGTGGAAAACCGATGTCAACGACTTCTATTTTACCTGCAAACTCGGCACCCGGATGCACCAACAACCCTCTTTTCGGCAAACCTATTGTTATTGTTCTATCCGCTTGCACACAAGTACCTAAAGGATTTCCAGAATCTGCGTCCAAACCGGAAGGTAAATCAACAGCAAGAATGGGTATAGGGATGTCATTTATAGCATTGATTATGTTTGCAACGGGTTCGCGCACAGCACCCCGCAACCCTGTGCCAAAAATCGCATCTACTAACAGGTCACATCTGAGGGTATTAAAAAATACTGCATCTGTCAGGATTTCCTCAATCTGCAACTCAAGATTTTTGGCAATATCCAAATTGGTGCGTGCTTCCCCAGTAAAACTTTCTGCCGGAGAGACAAGAAAAACATTTACCTCACGTCCAGCATGCGCGAGTTGTCGTGCTATAACCAAACCATCGCCGCCGTTATTCCCCTTACCAACAAAAACACCAATACGTTGTGCAGTCGGATAATGGCGTTCAATCGCTTGAACGATTTCACTTCCCGCAGTTTCCATCAGAACAATGCCGGGAATCCCGATTGCTTCAATCG
>JAPPMR010000021.1 GCA_028818995.1 Candidatus Poribacteria bacterium
ACACCGTTTCGTCCACCGATGCGGTTTGCTTCTAACAAACTCTGAAGTGCCGTGACAGGGCTTCCGTTGACTTCTACAGGTGTTCCACGGGCAAAGGCAACGGTAAAGTGTTCTACGTCATCAGGTGCATTTTTCGGATGGACTCCCATGCCGGGGTTGATGAACCCTGCCGGCGTTTTCAGCGATTCAAGTCGTCCGGCTTCGTGCGTGAGTCCAAGGAGATTTGCGTCGGTTGAGTAGGGTTTTTCGTGTGTGGCGGTAATCGGTAGGTTGTGTGCTTGGCAATAGTCTATCATCTCTTTCCTGCCGCCGAACTTTTTCAGGAATTCAGCGTCTCGCCATGGCGCGTAGACAGCAAATTGGGGATTGAGCATATTCGTGGCGAGTTGAAACCGTACTTGATCGTTGCCTCTACCGGTTGCGCCGTGTGTCAAGATGGAAATACCGCGCTTTTCCATCTCCGGCAGGAGTGCTTTCACTGTGACGTGTCGCGCGATGCCAGTTGTATTCCAGTAGCCGCCTTCATACATCGCTTGGCACTGGATGAGTCGGATCCCATCTTCTGCGAGTGCGTCTTTCGCATCTACAATAATAGCGTCTTCGGCACCACATGCCAACATCCGTCCCCGGATTTCGGAAACGTCTCGTTCATCAGGTTGACCGAGGTCCGCCGTAAAACAGACGACGTTGACTCCGTTATCGACTAACCATTTGGTAATAGTGCAACTGTCTAAACCTCCCGAAACGGCAGCACCAATCGTTTTTCCTTTTAATGTATCAATATTCAAAGTAATCTCCAAGGTATTGTGTATTAAATTATGACGGAATTATACCACTTTTCGGCGCGGCTTGCAAACCAATATTGGAGTGAAGATATAAAACAGCAAAATGTTTGAGTTGCGGAAAGCAGCAGAAAATATTATAATATTCGATAGGAGTCCCTTATATACTTATCACATAAATATTATTATTTTATATGATAAATTTCTGATAACTACTAAGTGCTGCTGACTGGTATGGCTACGGCGCAAGATTTCCAACTTCGCCAGTGTTGCACTATCCATAATTATACTAACATTTTTTAGGAGGTTTTCATGAAAACCCATAATAATGGCAATCAGTTACCGAAGGAGACAAAACTGGCGTACGCGTATTATAAACTGTACCGTGATATGCCAGCAGAGGAACGTTCTTTGCGGGTGCTATGTGAACGCGAAGTGAACGGTAAAAAAAGATCTATTTCGCTACTTGGGCGTTGGTCGAGTGAACACAATTGGCAAGAGCGAATTGCGGTTTATGACGCTGAAGTTGAGCGTGCTGCATATCAAGAAAAATTGGCTCAACGGCAGGCAGAGGTCGAGGCGTTTATAGATGAAGATATGGCGATCTCCATCAAATTCCAAAAACTTTGCAAGACGCGGCTTGAGGAATTGGACCAAGCCGGGAAGGATATGGATTGTAAAGAACTACGTCAATTGGCGTTGACGTATAAAGAATGTCGGGAGTGGTTAAAGAACCTGATAGGAATTTTGGAAGAGGTAGAGGATGAAGAAGAAGAAACGTCAGAAGATTAATTTTCATGAGTTCCGTTATCCGAAGCGGTTGAAGTCAAAGGTGGCCTTGATGTCTCCAGAACGACTCGGTGAATTGTATACGGAATGGGTCGATTTTGTTCGGCAGTTTACTCTGTGTAGTGGCGGTGAATGGTATATTGATTTCTGTAATGACGAGTTTCGCGAGTGGTTTGATAGTGATGACTGTTGGTGGTCAAAGAGGGATGATATCCTCGCGTTTCGTCGGTGGTATGAAAAGAACAAGGAGGTGTTGACATCCGCAGCATTTCAACATTATAAGGTGGAACGAAAGGCACAGAAAGCAGCATTACATAAGCGGTTTTATTCCTTAGATCCTATCAAATACCATTATGAGATTTCTCTTGGTTATATCGGTAGATGGTTGACTATTCTTGAGAGATGGTATAAAGAGGAGGTAGTGACATACAAACTGGCGCAGGCTTTGCTTTTGGAGGTTGCAATGACTGAATTCGTCTTTTTACGAGAGACAGCATCTGTGCGGGAGAGTCAGGAATATAAGGAGTGGTTTCTGGTGGATGAGGCGAATGATCTGTTTCCACAGATGCGCAATAGAGGTCCACAGGACTGGAAATGGCAGGCATTGAGATCGAGTAACGATTGCTATTGGGGGGACAGGGAACAGGCAGAGTTGATTGTTTCGGCGGTGCGTGCACGGGTCTCCTCTGGAAATCCTGATGAAGAAATTCTCGGTTTGATAGCGGCGGAACATGCGCGGTTTTCATCAAGTGATCTGGATTTTGAATATTACCGGTCGTCAGTGATTGCGTCTTGTTTTTCTTCTGATTCTATTATGTCGAGGTGGCGTTCAGAGATAGAAACGTGTTTGCAAGAATGGGATGCGCGTGGAAGAGGTTTTGGATGGGATGCACTTGCGGTTCAAAAACAGGAAGAGATTCGGGCATTTTGGGAAAGGTGGGGAAATGTTCAGACAGAGAATGAGGATTTATAGCGTTAATAAGTATCCACAATAGTTTCGTTTACTGTCTCACGCCAAGAATCTTCAAATAGCATGCGGAAAGACATTGTTTTGTTATTGGGTGCGGTGATATCCATCGTGCCGTGTTGTGTATCGTTTCGATATACTTTTTCTAACGTTTTGATAAGTTTTTGTTTATAGGTGGTGTCGGTGTTACCTTCGAGGTGCAGTCCCTTGGTCTCGAAGATACAAAGCCTTTTTGCCATATATCCGATAGTAACGACGCTGTAGACGCAATAAATGAACATGCACACTATGCATATCGTCTATCAGATTGCCAATCTGTATGATATTAGATTGATGGGACAACTCGTATTTATACGTTTTCATCCGGTTTATCCGTTATCCGTCTTTACCCATTACGAGTGGGAGGAAACCAGCATGTTACCAAGTGATAATGCTCGTAATGCTGGTTTCCAACGGATACTATAAGTACATCACATTTTTAGCACAATGTCAATCTTTTTTCAACGATAATACCTGATACCCGTCTACATCCCGTAAGTTAAAGCATGGGGATTTGACGGGTTGGGTTAATTCTATAAGGACAGTTGTCAATCCTCTACTATCCTGAAAATCATAGAATCCAGCAAATCCTGATTCAGACAATCAACAAACATTTTACACATCTAATCAAGAAAATCTTGACATCCTTTCCCAAATTGCGTACAATAAAACCTCAATAAAATATATCGTATACGGAGGTTCTCATGCCAACAATCGAAAAAGTTTTTGACTCCCCAGGTCCACAACCCAATGGAATGCAAGCCACTGAAGACGGTCTTTGGATTCTCGACCAACAGACCAATGAAGTGCATCTCGTCTCTTACGAGGGCGATGTAAAAAAGACACTCGCTACCGGTTCCGATAGAGGCAGCGGTATTACGGATACAGGTGACACACTCTGGCTTGCGTCTACCTATAGCTGCGAAATCTTATCAACGGATCCAGAAAGCGGTGAGACCCTTGCCTCTTATGACACCCCTGGCGCAGGTCAGACCGGTGCGCACGGTTTAGAATGGCGCGACAATAAACTCTGGATAGCAGTACCCCCTTCTGCCACCGTTTATCAAGTAGACGTTGAAGACGGTTTTAAGGTGATTCATACACTCCCGGCTCCCGGTGATCGACCACACGGGATCGCATGGGTAGGTGACGATCTCTGGTGCGTTGAGACAAATCATCGCGCGATCTTCCACCTCAATCCAGAAGATGGCAGCCATCTGAACAAAATTGAGATACCGGAACCCCATCCTGAACCCCATGGAATGACCTACTGGGACGGATATTTCTGGTATTGTGATGCACATACCACCGAAGTATGTCGCGTCCCGTTATCCTAATGGAAACAATTGGCAGACTCCTAAATATGGGAAAAAGCAGTGCCCCGATGAATATGGCGGTTGACGAAGCAATTCTGCTTTCGCAGAAGGAGCGGTCCACTCCGACACTGCGGTTTTACGATTGGGAGTCACCCGCATTCAGTTTCGGTTACTTTCAAGATATTGCCTCAGAGGTTGATGTAGACGGGTGCCGCGCGGATGGCATCGAATTGGTGAAACGGATGACTGGCGGTGGAACCGTCGTGCATGGATGGGAATTGACCTATACGCTGGTTCTTCCGCGAGGTGCTGGAGAAATAGGTGTTTCTGAAGCGTATCGACGCATTGGGCAATCTCTCGTCAAGGCGTTTCAACAACTCGGTGTTCTTGCAGAGTGCTATGCTGCAGACGCAGATACCTCGCAGTCTGCCCAGAATATCTGTCTGACAAATCCTGCTGAGTACGACGTTATGTGTAACGAAAAGAAGTTAGCAGGTGTTTCTGTGAGGCGTAATCGGGATGGGATACTGTTTCAGGGCTACATCTCTTTGGACATGCCGCCTGCGTCAATCCTCGCTCGCGTTTCAAAAGACGCTGAAGTCCAAGAAATGCTGCGTGAAAAATCAGCCGCTATTAATGCAGAAGGACGTTTTGTGACAAGGGCTGCACTCATCCAAGCCATCTCTGAAACATTCGACCTCGGGATTGCGTTTAAGTCCGGAAAACTGTCGCTGACAGAACGAGCACAGGCGGAAACCCTTACTGAAACCAAATATGCCACAACAGCGTGGAATTTTGGATGACGGAATAATTAAAAAAACCATCAAAAACATTAGCCCGTAATGTAATGGAGGGCGGGTTTAAGAAACGCACGTGAAAGCCTTAACTCCTGTCGTTTCTCCGCAAGGTATAATTAAAAAACCTACCAACACCGTGCTCATTCCGCAGGGCGCGTTTATCATGGGCACCGATATTGAAGACTTCTACGGGACCGCCTTAGCCAATT
>JAPPMR010000843.1 GCA_028818995.1 Candidatus Poribacteria bacterium
CTTCTTAACGAAGAACTCAACACGCTTGAAGAGACGGACCTTGCACAGAACTACCCGAATCCGTTCAACCCTGAAACGTGGATACCCTATCAATTGAGTGAACCAACTGATGTTTCCATTCAGATTTACGATAGCTCAGGGCACTTAGTTCGGACGCTGGATATAGGGGTAAAGACAGCAGGTGCCTATAGGACGCGTTCGCGCGCTGCATATTGGGATGGTAAGAATGAAATAGGCGAGCGTGTTGCGAACGGTACCTATTTCTACACGCTCCGGACACCGGAATTCTCTGCCACACGCCGGATGGTCATTCTGAAGTAGTAGTGCTTCAATGTTGAGTTTATAGATGATCCTGTTCGTAGTAGGGCAATTCATTGCCCGTTGCTTGCCTTCGGACGTTCGATAATTGGCAGCGCATTTATTCAAGGAGAAGTCGTGAAAAACAGTTCTACGTTGATAGCAGGTTTTAGCATCATAGTTCTTACGCTTCTGTCTGTCACGCCCGGGTACGCAAACCCGCGTGGGGTTGGAACACTGCGCTATTCGGTGCTTGCAGAGCAGCCGGAAAGTGTTTTAAGTATCGCTTTCAACCCGATACATGAAGACATACTTGCTGTCGGACGAGCCGATGGCACGATCCGACTGTGGAACACAAGCACATCCGAACTCCTGCACACCCTCGGGGGGCGTACAGGTGCCGTCGAGGGGCATACAGATGTTGTCTTCACCCTCGCTTTTAGTCCTGATGGCAACAAGTTAGCAAGTGGAAGTGCCGACGGCACCGTGTGGGTATGGAATACAACAGACATAGAAAACCAGAAAAGCATAGAAGAACTCTGGAAGTTTTCTGAGCACAACGGTCTTGTGCTTACGCTTGCTTTCCTTACGGAGAATGGCAACGCACTCGCCAGTGGCAGTAAGAACGGTTCAATCAGGTTCTGGAACATAGAAACAGGAGAATGGCAGGATGTTATCTCTGGGGATGTACTCCCTGCTGTCCTCAGCCTCGCTTCCAGTCCGAAGAACAATCTACTTGCCACTGGACGCTCTGATAAGATAATTAGAGTGTGGAATCTAACGGCTGGCGAATTGATGCACACCTTTGATGGGCATAAGGATGATGTTACCAGCCTCGCTTTTAATTCCGATGGAAACACGCTCGTAAGTGGAAGTGCGGATGGCACAGTGCGACTGTGGAGTATAAGCCCAGATGCATCTCCGCAAGAATTCACCCCTCATACGGATTGGGTCAATAGTGTTGCACTCCATGAAACAACGCTTGCCAGCGGAAGTCACGATAAGACGATCCGCCTGTGGAATGCAAACACAGGAAAACTCCAGCACACGCTCACCGCGCATACCGGAAGTGTGGAAAGCGTTGCATTCAATGCTGATGGGGATACACTCGCGAGTGGGAGTGTCGATGGCCGGGTGCTGCTATGGAAACTCGCTCCAGTACCAGACGCACCAGACTTAGTGGTTGAATCTGTCACGGCGAACAAAATCACCTTAGACCCTGGAGAAACGTTTACCTTGACTGCCATTCTTAAGAACCGAGGAATCGGGCGTGCCGAGGCTCCCATCTACTACCGTTGGCATCGTTCAACTCATCCGAATATTCATAAGATGGGAGGTTCTGATAAGGTCTTAACAGGTGCCAGCGAAGAAATAGGCAAGAAACGCAAAGCAGTTGCTGTTAAGGGGAATATATTCCCCAACATATTTGAAGATGTTGAGCTGACAGCAGATCAATTCAGCAAGCAATACATGGTTCTTACTGCCCCTGAGAAGTCTGGCACCTACTATTACTCTGTTTGTGTTGAGAGTCCTCTCAATGAGAGTGATAATTGCTCTGCTGATGTAGAAATTACCGTCCAGTCACCCGTTAACATCCCTGACTTGAACCTCCGTGCGGTTATTGAAAAAGAATTAAGCAAGAACCCAGGTGCCACAATTACCGCAACCGATATGCAGACAATCACGGGCCTTAATGCAAAAGGTAAGAGTATTGAAAAATTGACCGGACTTGAATTTGCTATAAATCTTGAGAAGTTGGATCTTTCCAATAACCAAATATCGGATGTGAGCCCCCTCGCGGGTTTGACGAAGCTTGAAGAGTTGGATCTTTCTGACAACAGCAATGCAAAGGGTAAAAGTATTACGAATCTGACCGGTCTTGAACTTGCTATAAATCTCGAGAAGTTGGATCTTTCCAATAACCAAATATCGGATCTGACTCCTCTTAAGGATTTGAAAAATCTTGAGGAGTTGGATCTTTCTGACAACAAAATACTAGATGTGAATCCCCTCGCAAACTTGACAGAACTTAAAGAGTTGGATCTTGATAACAACTCAATATCGGATATGAGTGCCCTCGCGGGACTGAAAAATCTTACATTGCATTTTAACAAACACCACGAAACTATTAATGAGTACGGATCCACCGTTTACAACTATGGTGATAGTGATAGCAATAAGGTAGTGCTAATAAAAGGGATGAAGTTGGAAAAGTTAAGTCAAGAAGGGAGGAACAAAGGGGCACAGTTGGTAAATGGTAAGCCTGACTTTAGTGCCTCTAACCTTGACTATACCCACTATCAGCCTCTCGAGAATGATCCATATTTTAAAATTTATGGGCAACCCAATAATCATACATGTGGCCACACCTCCGCCCTGATGCTATCGCACTACTATGGCGTGAAGTTTTCCACAAAGATGGAGGGTATAGATCTCTTTAACAAATTGGCTAAAGGTTCTTTTTCTTTGGAGTGCAATAAGATATTGCTTTCCGTTTATCCTAATTTGCTTTCATTGCCTACTCTTACTGATTTACGTTCGTTTCGTCTTGATGACGCATTAAAATTTTCGTGTATTCCTGGTGCATCAGATGTACATTATCAGTTCGGACCTGGAACTCTTCCACATGAAATGGCTATCGGTCTTAAAAAGATATTTCCCTTTCCTACTGAGGTACGTAATGGAACCGGTAATGTAGATAGCCAGAAGAAATTCCTGGAAAATCAAGTTTCAAAAAGCTGTCCTCCAATAGTTCTTTTAAAACTTAAGCGGTTGAGTCTCCATTGGGTGGTTGTTGTCGGATACGATACCAAAGCAGACAAGTTTCTAATTGCCGACCCGAGCCCTCAAAATAAAGGCAAATTTAAATGGTGGGAATGGACTAACCAGCCGGGTTGCGGACCGTCGCTTCAGCAAGCTTGGAGTCTAGAAGATTACTTATTCGACCTTGATTGCGTTGGAACACTTGCTTGGACGGCCGAGGTGAAAGCACTCGCTAAATGGTTAGGTGGAGCGGTTGCTGCTACTGAGCTATTGAATGCAGGAACTCAATATTTTGCGGTTTTTCCAACAGAAGCACCTCCGCCCCATCACCTGGAATCACAAACGATTCAAATCCATAAGGAGGGTAAATCTAAATTCTTGGGATTTTGGACAGATAGTACATGGACTTGGGATCGGGACTTTCAGGGAAAAAAAGTGATTGATTGTAGGTGGTCTTTTATAAAGCTGGAAAGTTGTTCTGAACCAGACGTTAGATGGAGCGACGAAAAGGTCACCGTATCTGGTACATGTGAAGATGGGAAGATTGATAAAGGCATCGTAGATATGTTTTTAACGGTGTACTATGAATCAGGCGGGGCCGCTCATTCTGCTCCTTCTATTGTGTTTTCTGTACCATCAACAAATACCTCCCTGTTGCCCAACTACCCAAACCCGTTCAACCCAGAGACGTGGATACCGTATCAACTATCAGAGCCCGCAGATGTGACACTAACGATCTATGATATCCAAGGTCGCGTGGTGCGGAATTTGGATTTAGGGCATCAACGTGCGGGGATGTATCACAGTCGGAGCCGGGCAGCACATTGGGATGGTAGGAACGCACAAGGCGAATCGGTCGCAAGCGGAATCTATTTCTATACGCTCACCGCAGGCGAATTTACTGCCACGCGGAAACTCTTGATACGGAAGTAGACAGAATGTCTTTTTTTCAAAGACTATGCGGATTTTTACAAACCTGATGCGAATACGGACAAGACCTTTGCTGGAATCTCCTATTTTCGCCCAATAATTCGCAAAATTCGCTTGGCACGCATCTTGCAGTTACTCGTTTAGGTAGGACTTACCCAATTTCCGATGAATGCCTATGGTCCGCACACCGATGGCGAGGTTTCTGCGGGGAACACCCAAGCAAAAACACCTCGCCAGCAAAGGAGGCTGCGTAAGTCCAATATAAAAATAACATAAATCTTAAAGGAGAACACCCATGCGAATAATTTCAACCTTTCACATCTTGACTATTTTCATGGTGGTCCTGATGTTCAGTTCAACTTTTAGTACTTTCGCGCAACGAAGTTTTGTGCGAAAGGACGTTATCGCCACTGCCAAAGCGGATGCCGATAAAGATATCAACAAATTTGTATGGTTTGGCAAAGGCGCGGCTGCCACAAACTAACGGGAATTTCAAGATGAAAACGAAAACAATGTTGACGTTACGAATGATTGTTAAGACTGGGTTTCTATTAGGCACTTTACTTATCCTTATTCATAACAGCGTGGCCGAAAATTTTGGCATCTTAGAGCCAAGCACGGAAATAATTGAAACAGGATTAGATAATCGAAGCCTCGCGATGGGAAAAACAACAACCATTACTTCGAGAAGCAGCAGTGCGATCTTCTCAAATCCGTCTATTCTCGGCACCTTCACCAAAACGCAGGTGCAGGCGGGTGGGAAACTTTTATATGGGACAATTATAAATGAAGCAGCACTTGCAGACAACGCCTATGAGTCGTATGAGGGCAAGTATCTGCTTTTTCCGAATAGGTCGTACTTCGCATTCGCTGTCCCGTATCGGTTACCGCACCGACACTTACCC
>JAPPMR010000732.1 GCA_028818995.1 Candidatus Poribacteria bacterium
GTTTTACACATATTATTAGTGGTGGCCCCTTGTTACTGCGGAACGGTGTTATATCTACAACAGAAGCGTACAAGCGAGAAGGTTTTGATGCTTCGTTTCACAGTTTTTGGCATCCGCGCACTGCAGTCGGTAAAAAAGCAGATGGCACTCTCCTTTTTGTGACGATAACGGCTGCGAAGTTGGGTGTTCGCCGTGGTGTCACGTTGCAGCAGCTCGCAAAACTTTTTGTGGAATGGGGTGCAACAGACGCTGTCAATTTGGATGGCGGTTACTCATCAATGATGATCATTCGGAATCAGGTAGTAAGTTTCAAGCGAACACAACGTGATCGGTCTCAATCTGGTGATAAATCTAAGCCCGCTGCATCAGAGAAACAACCTGAAAAGAACATGAAACCGCCTCTGTCAGAGAAAAAAACTGATAAGGACGCGAAACCTGCTGTGTCAGTAAAAAAAACTGATAAGAACGCAAAACCGTCTCTGTCGGAGAAAAAAACTGAAAAGAGCGAAAAACCTGCTGCGTCAGAAAAACAGCAGCCACAAAAGGCATCACCTGAGAGAAACACAAGGACAGCGCGCGGCAATCGTAGGGTTCGACCTATGCCAACATTCCAAGGACGTTCAATTTCGGATGCTATCTTAATATTCCCACGCAGTCCTGCTAAGTCTAAGTAACAATGGTCGGAAATTGGAGTTCTCTCCTACAAAAAAGCGACCATATCAGTTAGGAGCAATCTCCGAATCGCGACTACCAACCCACAAAATATTGGCAGACACTCCAATACAATTACAGATTAACCAAATTTAGTGGATATTTTTTAACAGATGTGGTTAAATATAAAAGGCGAATTAATTTAAAAACGGGTATCTCAACAAGAGGAAAAAGACATGAAAAGAAATTCCATTTTACGGGGTAGCAAAGTATTCCACCAATTTTTGAAATTTAATCTATTTTGCTTGATGTTCCTTTGCCTTGTATTTACGGCAAATGCGCAAGAACGTTTTGCAGATGCAGTTGGACCAGTTACCATTCGCGATGTAACTGCTATATCTCCTTTGGTCGTGCCGTATATTACGTGGGGTGGTGAATCTGCGTTGTTCCATGCCAATGGCGGGTTGACAACGCAAACAAGCACTATCATGGAGAAACAGGGATTGAATCTCAAATTGGTGCCGGGTGATAATTTTCAGCAGCAGGTACGTGACTATCTATCGGGTAAGTCACCTTTTCTACGCGGCACTTTTAGAATGATAGCCCAAGCAAGTGAAGTTGTGGGACGCGATCCGCGCACAAAACCTGTTGTGTTCGGACAACTAACGTGGTCCGCAGGCGACCATTTTGTTGGACGTAAGAACATCCGCAAGATTTCTGATCTTAGCGGGAAAAAGATTGCTATTCAGAAGGGTGGACCGCACGTAGGAATGCTCTACGATATGTTGAAAACTGCTCGGCTCTCAAAAACAAACGTCCAAATCGTGTGGGTAGACGAATTGACAGGTGCAAACGGACCAGCAGAACGTTTCCGTAACGATGATTCTATTGCAGGATGTTTTGTTATCACACCCGATATGATCGGATTGACAGGCGGTCCTGATAATACTGGCACGGGTGCAGAAGGCACCGTGATCGGTGCACACGTCGTGGTTAGCACTGCTACACTTTCACGTTCTATTGCTGATGTATACGCATGTCGCAAGGATTTCTACGATACCTATAAACCTCTCATTGAACGATTCTTTGCTGGTTATCTGAAGGGTGCTGAAGAGGTTGTCGCACTCAAAAAAGTTTATGAAAGAAGCGGTTCAACACAATACAATAAGCTGCTGACAATGATGCAGAATATCTACGGAAAAGACGTGCTGCCAACGCTTGAGGAGGATGTCCACGGTTTAATTGCGGATTGCACTTTTGTTGGGCAACCCGGTAATATCGCCTTTTTCAACGATCCAACCAATACTATTACCGGTTTTGAAGGATTTAATAAAGCAGGATTGGATATGGCAGTCAATTGGGGATTTGCAAAGCAGCGTTACGCGCTTCTTCCCTCAGACATGAATTTTAATTCCAACACGTTTAAGAATCTGCTTGCTACTACCGTAGCAGCGCCCACGCAGCTAAAACAGACGCGTTTCAAAAAGGAAACTGTCCGTGCAGAAATTGAATCATTTAATGAGGACGCAGTGCTTGACGAAAAGACGCTGATCTCATTTACAATTCAATTTGGCGCGAACGAGGACACTTTTAGCGGCACTCAATATAGTTCTGAATTTGACAGAGTCGTTGAACTCGCTTCTAAATATGGGAATGCTGCAATCGCAATAAAGGGGCATAGCGACCCATCACGAACGTTGAGTGTTTTGGTAAGAACAGGTCTCTCAAAAGGGATTTTAAAGCGAACTGGCACACGCGGAAACTATAGATATTTCATGAGTGGCAAACCTTTTAGCCTTGAAGATACTGGTGAATTGATTCGCCTCATTGAACGGAAAACGTTTGATGATGGCACTGATGTTGAAAGTCCGTACCAAGTAATGCGGGCAGCACTTAAGCTCTCAGAACAACGCGGTGAAGCGGTAAAACAATCAATTATTGACTATGCGCGGCGTAAAAATGCACGCATTGATGCGGACCAGATTGTCCCTGTCGGTGTGGGAATCAAAGAACCGATTATTCCAAAACCGACAAGCCCTGCAGAAGCTGCAGAAAATCGGCGTGTTGAATTCGCACTCATCAAAGTCTCGGCGGAAGCTGTTGCTGCCTCCGATTTTGACTTTTAGTCTGTTAGATAGGAAACTCTTGTGAAACAAATAAAAATATCGTTTCTTCTCCTATGTGTGTTCATTTTTGTTCAGACAAGTATTGCAGATAATGGTGTTCATACAGATAATATTGTCATTATCCTTGATGCTTCTGGTTCAATGCAGGACAAGTTTCGGGCAGACGAGACGAGATCAAAAATGGATGCAGCGAAAGAAGCACTCAAAGAGGTGTTAGCGAAAGTGCCAGAAGGCACTAATATTGGGTTACTTGTATTTAGCGGTCGCAATATACGGGACGAATGGGTTTATCCTTTGGGACCAAAAGATACTGCCAGACTCATAGCGGCAATTGATTTACCGCAGCCTGAGGGCGGCACCCCACTCGGAAGGTATATGCGCATTGGGGCGAATCGTCTCCTTGAACAGCGAGAAAAGCAGTATAATTACGGCAATTATCGGCTGTTGATCGTAACTGACGGTGAGGCACAAGATCAACCGAAAATAGAACAGTATACACCTGAGATTCTGAATCGGCAGATCCGCGTTGATGTTATCGGTGTTGATATGAAAACCGACCATAAGTTGGCGACAGATGCAGATAGTTATCGCAGAGCGGATAATCCCGGCGAACTTGTGGCAGCAGTCTCGCAAATCCTTGCCGAAACTGGTGGGACCGGGACTGATATTGATGGCGAAGACGCATTTGAATACATTGCACCGCTCTCATCAGAAATCGCTTTAGACCTTATTCAACGGATAACAACACCACCGAGTAATGCAGTAATAACTGCGACTCCTGTAAAAAGAATGCCTACGCAACCGAAAGCTCCGACACCGCAACAACAGCAGCAGCCTGTCCAAAAACGCAGTGGTGGCAATAGCGGATGGCTTATTATCGGCCTTGTTATCGTAATTGTAGGTTTTATTGTTTTTAGACGAATGGGAAGATAGTAGTATGGAAGCCAAAACAAGAAGCAGAATGGTCATGGTGGCAAGTTGGCTGATTATCATTGGTATAATCGGGTTAGCCTATAAGTTCCTTGTTGAACCCCGCCTTAGCGGTAGACGTAGTAAACTCGTTGAAAAAACCAGCGCGCAGCGGTATGACCACGAAATTAAAGTGGCGCATGACTCTTTTCCTGGATACGCGATACTTCGGTCAGACGCAGTAAAAAATCTACTTGATCGGCAATCAATTAAGCTTACCTTTGTTGATGATAAAGCTGATTACAGGAGGCGAGCGCGCGATCTGAAAAGTGGCAAGGTGCAGATGGCAGTCTTTACCGTTGATGCTTATCTTAAAGCGGGTAGTGTCATTGGTGATTTTCCCGGTTCAATTGTTCTTGTCATAGATGAATCCAAAGGGGCAGATGCGATTGTAGCACATAAGCGAGGTGTAGCAACCATCCCAAATTTGAGCAATCCGAAGGCGCGTATCGTGCTTACACCAGATTCGCCAAGTGAGACGCTTGCCCGCATTATGATTAACACGATGAGTCTGCCGAGTTTGCCTACAGATTGGGCATCTGATGCAAATGGTGCTGAAGATGTCTATAAAAAACTAAAATCTGCTGATCCTGACGAACCCTCTGCTTACGTTTTGTGGGAACCCTACGTAACGAAAGCACTTGCGATTGAGGGTGTGCATCTGCTGTTAGATAGTTCAAAACTGAAAGGTTATATCGTTGATGTGTTAGTAGTCCAACGTGAATTTTTAGATACACAACGTGAACTTGTTACACATGTTGTGCAGGCGTATCTCCGTGCGAACTACGACTACACTAACCAACCTGATGGATTGCTGTCTTTGATTGAAGCAGATGCTAAACAGTACGGTGATGCGCTCAGTCGCAATGAAGCAAGTCAGTTGGTTAAAGGTATTGAATGGCGGAACACTGTTGAAAATTACGCCCATTTCGGGGTGATTTCTGGTGCAGAAGCGAAAGATAGTGAAAAACTTGAAGCGATGATTGGTAAAATTATGCAGGTACTCGTTAAAACGAAATCACTCTCATCAGACCCGTTGTCGGGTAAATATGGCAACCTATTTTTTGAAGGTATTTTGCGTTCACTTCATCATGATAAATTTCATCCCGGTGTGTTGGACGCAGGTGGCACAAC
>JAPPMR010000221.1 GCA_028818995.1 Candidatus Poribacteria bacterium
CAATTATCCTAAGAAATGATTTAAAGAAAACATCCCTTTGGAAAGAGTGGAATCTAAAGAGTAGCATGAAGATTGGGCACAGTCAACCTACAAATACCCAAGCTGAAAGTAATATGATGGTTGCGATTCCAGTTTTGGATAGATTTTTAGACGTGTTCGGAGAGGAATAAAAAAAGAAAGGCACGCATGGGATCGTGCCTAAGGTAAGTATTCGGTCAAGGTAGATACGGTATAACAAAGAGTTGCTGCTTATGTAATAGCGTATCTACCGTTCGCTAATCACTTTATGTGTGCTGCTGTGTACCGCTAACATTAGATTTAGTTTCAGAATCATCACTGTTTTTATCAGGTGTGTCTGGTTGTTCTGTGTCCGTAAGGTCTATTTGGGGTGTTTCTACTTGTTCTGCTCCTGAAGGCTTTTCCAGGCGCTGCATTTCTACTCCGGGGTCAGTATCCACGGGTTGGAGGTAAGCCATTTGGTTTTGGAACCACAAAAAGCATCCCAGTGTAAAGATAAGTATGAAACAGGTTCCACCGAGAATCCAATTTTCTATGGAAAATTCTTTTAACATCTTCTTCTCCTATTCATATCTTCTGGGGTATCCGCTGATGATACCTTTAGTTTTTTCTTATCTCGGTTAATTGTTAGACAAGTGAGGAAACATTGTGTTCACGAAAACTGAGTTTCACAATCTTGGAAATTTCAGTTGATTCCTCTCCCATTTGAGCCTTCTGTTATTAAAGACGCATTTGTAAACAAAAAGATTGCACTTTTTCACAAAAATATGCATTTTTTGGGTAAAAAAGTGATTTTTGTGTAATTTTTTCAATAAAAGTCAATAAAATCAGCTTTTTGGAACGGGTTAACAAGCAGATTTTTGTTATAGTAAATTATTCGATATTTTTTCACAAGTTCAGCGAAAGCGTTTTCATCACCAGCAAGAACTTGTTGAATCAGTTCAACATCGTCGTTTTTCATCGGGTGCCTCCAGAAAGAATAGGTTCAATTTTTCATACTGAACCCTTGTGACGCGACTTAGGAGGAAAACGGTTGCATAATTTCTGTGTTTTTTAAATGGATGGTTAGATGCAATGGAGTACTATTTTGCCAAATCAGGTGTAAAGTTAATTGTAAAATCCACCATAAATAAAAAGGCACGCATTAAAGCGCGCCTAAATGATTGTTAGATTGTATTTACCTTTCAAAAGGTATGATGTTCAAGTACTTCGTGCTAATAGCGCGAATATTCGTTAGAATGACTTTTTTTCCACATCAGGGTCAAGTTCTTTTGCCTTTGCGATGTCTGCTTTTGATTCTTCATGCTTGCCGAGTGCTTGCTTCGCCTGTCCCCGCTCGTAATAATAGAGGGCATCATCCGATTTAATTCGTATAGCCTCATCAAAATCTTCAATTGCGCCAGCATACTCACCAAGGGCAGCCTTTGCTGTAGCGCGAGTGTGGTAGGTAGCAGCACTTGGATTATCTTGTTGTAGACGAATTGCTTCATCACTATCGACTATTGCTGCTTCAAAAAGATTCTTGGCTTCTTCTATATTTCCTTTGTCTATTTCTAATTGTCCAAGGATATACTTTGACCATCCTCTGCCATTATAGGCATCTGTATATGTTGATTTTAGTTTTATGGCTTCCGAATAATCGCCTACAGATTCTTGATAGTAGACTTGGGCTTCTATTTTATTTCTTTGATCCATTTCTATTTTTCCAAGGCTGTTTTTCGCAAGACCACGATTGTTATAAGAAAATGCGTGATCTGGATCAAGTTTTATGGATTCAGTATAATCGTCAATCGCTCCTTGAAAGTAACCAATAGCGGCAGTGATATCTTCGTGATCTGCATTGGATATACCAAGTTGGTGCTTTGTATACGCGCGTTGGAAGTAGCCAGCATAACTCTTGGGATTCAATTGGATTACTTTATCGTAATCCGTAATCGCTTCTTCATAGTCGCCAAGTTCGCGTTTTGCAAGACCACGATTAAAGTAACAACTTCTATTCTCAGGATCTAACCTCATGGCTTCAGAATAGTCATCAATCGCCTCTTGGTAGTATTTACGTGCACCTGTTTTATCACCTTTGTCCGCTTTAGATTTGCCGAGATAATACTTTGCACGCCCGCGACCGTTGTAAGCCTCGTCGTCTTGCGGGTTGGATTGTATGACTTTGTCATAGTCCTCAATTGCGCCTTCATAGTCACGATTGAGGCGTTTGGCATCTGCTCGATGCCCATAAACATTCAATAATGGGTTAGGTTCAGGTGTTAGACTGATCATTTTGTCAAAGTCTTCAATTGCCCCAGCATAGTCCTCTAACACGGCTCTCACATGTGCGCGAGCAAAATAGGTTTCCGCTGCATTTGGATTGAGTTTTAAGGCAATATCATAATCAACAAGTGCCTCTTTGTGTTGTTTTGAATCAAATTTAGCAGTAAATTTTGCGGTTGCTCTGATGACATAGGCATGAACAAAATCAGGATTAAGTTTAAGGGCAGCATCACAGTCAGCAATTGCTTCATTGTGTTGATCTAATGATAAGTTCGCGGAAGCTCGGTTCATATAAGCCTCTACAAAATTAGGGTTAAGTTTGATGGCGGAATCACAGTCTATAATTGCATCTTCTGCTTCGCCCATCGAAATTTTTAAACCTGCACGATTGACGTATATTTCCACTAAATCTGGATTAAGTTCAAGAGCAGCATCAAAGCATGCCATTGCTTCTTCGTGTTTCTGCTGCATCATTTGTGTCTGTCCTTGCAGACCTTCGGCATAGCCACGTATTTGTGGATGTTCTTGCCATTCTGCCAACGGTTCCGTTTTTTCTACGCCCGCGAGCATGGAAGCCAAAACGTTTATAGGAATTGCGTGGCTAAGAAATGGCTTCGCTCCGCCACTAAAAACCGACATCTCAAGGGAAGCACCGACAGCAATACCTATGACCTCACCCATGCTATTTAGCAGGGCACTGCCACTATGTCCAGGATCGAATGCCTCTTTAATTTGGAAACGTTTGTCACTTTTTCGAATACCTTGAATAGTGCCATGTGTAGCTTCACCTTTTTCTGCACGAGGGTGTCCTACAGCACAAACATTATCGCCAATCTGGACAGTATCACTGTTGCCAAACTCAAATGGTATCCCTTCACCAGTTACTTTTAAAATAACAAGGTCGTTTTCAACATCAAACGCTACTACACCTTCAATAGGGAATTCCGTTTTTGTACTAACGAGTTCCACAAAAACGGATGGTGCATCTACAATACAATGAATATTTGTCACTACAAGATTTGTATCAATAAAAAACCCACTTGCACGCGGCCAGATAAGACTCTTACCAGATTCCTCGTCAGTTTTTTGCCATACCACACGCACAACAGAATTTGTTAGTGCTTTTTCTGCAATTTGCTGTAATTTTTCATCTCTTTTTTCTTGCATAATAGTACTCCTTGTCCATAGTCAAATATTCATATATTAGCAGATTTTAATTTAGTGCTTTGTCAACATATTATTGTAGGTCGCGCTTCAGAGATCGCTCCTACCGATGAACCGCTTATGGTAGGAGGGAACTCCGATTCCCGACTACATTCAAGAACCATCAATTAACACTTGACTAAGCAGCAGTGAAGATATGATTTTTTGGAAGGATTTTGCGTGTAACATAGCATAAAAATCCTGACCTGTCAATAGAAAATACCAGAAATTTTGTGAATGTTATAGTAAAGTATAGAAGTTGGATAGAGATTGTGAAACTCAACATTTGCGCATAAGGAAAAGGCACGCATCAATAGCGTGCCAGATGTATAGATAAAACTAATATTAGAGCGATTACAATCAAGATATAACGATAAAGGATGTTAATTTTTCTTAAGTTCTCATCTCCTTGATATCACTGCTTAGTGGACTTTTTATGTCCTATTTCAAGGATTCAATTCCTTTGGACATTATTTATCACTGCTAATGGAACAACCAATATACTGCGTGCTGTATCTCGCTGTTGAGTATTACCGGCACTGACACCTGGAACCCTGTCAGCAGTGTCTTCAGAATCAGAACTATTTTTTTCTGAGGCATCCGGTTGAACAGTGTCAGTTGATTCAATTTGTGGTGTTTCTATCTGCTTAATTTCTGAGGATTTCTCCAAGTATTGTCTTTCCACTTCGGTATCTTGAGGTTGGAGGTATGCCATCTCATTTTGGAACCACAAATAACATCCAAGTGTAAAAATCAGGAGGAAGATCGTGCCACCAAGTATCCAATTGTCTATAGAAATTTCTTCAAACATTTTTTCACCTATTTATTGATTGTGCCCCATTAAATTGATTGTTCGGTTAACAGTTAGATGTATGAACAAACTTTATCTTCAAGAAAACTGAATCTTTCAGATTTATAGAAATATTAGTGCGTTTTCTATTTTCAGAACTCTCTGTAGATATAGACGCGTTTTTGGGGACAAAAAGGTGCATTTTTTCAAAAAATAGGCATTTTTTATGTAATTTTCTCCAGTAATGATCAAAATTTTCTGCCAGAATCACGGATTATCGCAGATTTCACGGATTGCGCGGATTTTGACTCGGCATATCAAGTTGCTATTCTAATGATAAGTATATGCAAACAGCAATGGACAATCCGCGTAATCTGTGTCCTCCGCGCTAATCCGCGATTCAGACAACACACATGCCAAGAACTTTATATGTCCACTTTAGCAGGGTTATTCAGTTTTAAGAGTTTTCTGGTATTGAGATTTAGTGAAAGTTAATATCCATAAACATGAACATTGTTCTTTAGTCCCGTAGGGACGATATGTTTATAGAAAACGAGTACCCCCTCCAGTTCTTTAGTCCCGCTGAATGCCAT
>JAPPMR010000445.1 GCA_028818995.1 Candidatus Poribacteria bacterium
TGCATAATCATGTTTCAAAAGATAACAAATCTCCTGAAAATATCCTGAAGATTGAAACCCGAGTAGGCTACTCTAACAAAAATGGGGAATTCATACCAGACCTTCTGTCTCAATTCCAACCCTTTGAATATCATTTTAAGCACAATTCAAAAGCAAAGAAGTTATCTTTTCATGAAGGACCACTTACTATTACTAACAAGCCAATAAGACGTTCTTTCCTTTTCGGGCTTACTATTCTCGAGTTTATTATTGGAGGAATTATAGCAGTTCTAATTATAATTGTATATGAAATTGTTCGACGGCGATTACGCAATCGCGCGGCTTGAGTTTTTTAAGTTAAGTAATAGAATATCGGATGAGATGCTTAAGGATGCAGATCCAGAATTTGTATTAAAAGCTGAAGCTGCAATACAAGTCGCAGATATTGAACCAACAGAGATTTATGAGTGGAAGGGACGTGGAGAACCGAAACTCATAAAATCAGATTGAACGATGTCCTGCAAAGAGACGCGAAACCCCCGCACTCAATAAAGGAGAAATTATGGATTATGATTATGTCCCTAACGAGCCAAACTTTTACGGAAATAAAGACTTTCAAATAATAGCGCGTGAAGCATTTCCAATCCTTATTGATCTCGCAACTGATCCAGTACAGCCGACCATGACCTATGGTCAACTCGCAGAGAGAGTTGGTAGGAATGTGGATCGTTTTAGTGCGCTACGGATGACTAAACCACTTGGCAGTATATGGACGACACTTTTACGATACCAAGAGAAGTCCGGCATAGACATCCCATATCTAACAATTATTATTGTCGATCAAGATAGAGGGCTTCCTACCTATTTCAGAAACAACTTAGATTGGTCATATAGAGAAATTGCGAATGCACAAGCAGATGTCTACAACTTTCAGCAATGGATAGATGTTAGGGAACACACCTTACCTAATACCTCGTGATTTGATAGAATCACCTGAGGAAAACAACTTCAATGCTAAAACGCTGTCTTTGCCCATTATTCTGTTTTCTTTTCTTGTTCTGTATCACCGTGAGTGCGTCTGCACACCCAGCCACCTTTCCGTTCCCCGAAGATGTCAACGCAGACGGCATCGTGAATGTCCAAGACTTGGTGCTTGTCGCATCCGCATTTGGCGGTGATACAGACCAAAACACCGATGTCAACAGTGATGAAAAGATTGATATATTAGACCTCGTGCGTGTCACAAGACAATTCGGTGAAACAGCGAAGGAAGACACTTCAACCTATCATGAACTACAACATTACATATTTGACAAAAGTTGCGTCAATACGGTGTGCCACGGTGCCCCCACAAACGCGGGTGGATTGAACCTTGCCTACGAGAATTCGTATGAAAATTTAGTTGGACAGACACCGCATAATCTCGCAGCAGCTGCAGCCGGTATGAAACTCGTTGATGCCGGTAACCCCGACAACAGTTTCCTCCTCACAAAACTAATGGGATCCGAAGCCGTCGCACTAGGTCAACGCATGCCGTTTGGTCAAGGTAAACTCCATGATGCCAAAATAGCAGCAATTCGGACATGGATCACTGCAGGTGCACCACAAAAAGAGAAACTTACGGGCATCGGAGACCTCGCCGTGCTACGGGACCCAGAAGAAACATTCCACGCACCAGCACCGCCACCACTCGGACAAGGCTATCAGATACATTTACCGCCCTTCAAAATTGAACCCGGTAAAGAGTTGGAAGTGTTCTACGCCACACAGATCACCGATGAAAACGGACAGACCCCACAAGGCGATATTTTCGTCAACGGCTATGATATCTATTATCCGACAGGGAGCCATCATTTTATCCTTTACCGAGTCACCCGGTTAGGCGTGCGTCACGGATTACTTGAAAAAAATGTAGTACCGGGCATCGGTGTCAACCCTGAAGATACTTTTAGAGTGGTCAATTCCGAAGAATCGGAAACATCCGGGCATCACGACCTATTGGATCGCTTACCCGTCATCGGTTCGCAGCGTGCCGGGAAATCTATCCGTTTCCCCGAAGGTATCGCACTTCGGCTATCCGGTGATACTATTTTTGATATGAACTCGCATTATGTCAACCTGTTAGGCACAGAAACACTTATCGGTGAGACGTATGTCAATCTGTGGACACTCCCACCAGAAGCAGTGAAATACGAGGCGAAAAAGTTTGCTGCCTCTAACAAGGATATAAACGTCCCGCCACAAACAACGCGCATGGTAGAAGGTGAATGGCGCGTTTCAGATGCGTTAAAACTGTTGAGACGACAAGGATACCGCGACATCACAGGACTCAACATATTTCAGGTCACCTCACACATGCATCGGCATGGCGAGTTATTTGAAGTCTATCATATCTCTACAGATGCGTTGCTGCATAAAAGCGTGGCTTATGACAATGCCCCGGTGGATCAGTTCAATCCACCGCTAAAACTGTCCGTTGGAGATGGACTGCGCTTTGAATGCACTCATTCCAATTTTGATACAGATAAACCGATCCGATATGGCGTGACTTCTGAAGACGAAATGGCGATTATGTTCGGCTTTTTCTATATTCCTATAAGTCCACCAGAAATGGAATAATGGAGACAACCTTATTATGAGCAAAGAAACTGACGGTATTTTCGAACAACTTAGGTCTGCAATAATGGATATCTTGTCTGATGGCGCAACATGGGAAACGAAAGATATTGTATATCATATAACCCAACAAGTAGATGATGGTGTATTGAAAATAAGGACAGATAATTTTCCAAGTGGCGGCAAAAGGATGCCTCCCTACACTTCGCGCGCGTTAAAACAATTGCGATCAGAAAATAAGGTTGTTCATAAATCTCGTGGCCTTTGGAAATCAAACCTTAAGCACCTCGCCGGCGGAGGCGTGTCCAAATATCCGCAATAAACGTTTCACACGTCCTGCAGGGAGGCGCGAAACCCCCGCACTACATAAAGGAGCTATAAAATGAATTTCTGGGAACCGATCCGTAATGGCGGAGGAGTATTTTCTGGGCCACCTGTTCCTCACGAAAGAGGACACATTGGTAAGCAGACACGTAATATAGAGGTATGCCTTCACGTTAACAACGGCGATTGTTATGTACGAGTGTGGTTTGATCGTAAAAAAACAGAAAACACTTCAGAACGAAGGGATAGGATTAAAGATCTATTTAGATGTTCAGAATATAAATATGAAGACGCAGATACAGAGGAGTATCGGACATTGATATTCCCTGTCTGTAACAAAGGCAAGAATGACCGAGATGATTGGGATGAAATCCGAGACAAATTAGTCAATATGGGAACCGATATCTACAGTATAATCGACAGATCTGGCTTATAGTAACTCATAGGTTAGGTAGAGCGAAGCAAAACCCGACAACACCCGCCCAATGTGCAGGTGGCGGCTACGCCCAGCGTAGAAAAAACAGCACTGGTAATTATCTAACAGACTCTTTATCTATAGAGTCCTGCGGGGAGACGCAAAACCTCCGCACAAAACAAAGGAGAGAATAAAATGAATGATGAAACTACTAATTATAAATATAAAGGCAAATACCTTGATAAATGTATAGCAGCAGAACTGATTATAGGAATGTTTGAAGGCAAGCAGGGCATCCAACGTAAAATCATCGGTGATCAAATTATTAAAATACATATAGATAGGGGAGGGCTACCTCATGGCAATGACAATTGGTCGGTAACTCTTGCTCTTGAAGGTTTTAAAGCCCTACGGTTTGCGGACAATCCAGACCGCGGAAAATGGAATATTCTAACCATTGACGAGATGATTACTCGTCTTGAATATCTTTGAAGGATAAGCCGAACCCCTGTGATAGACAATGAACTGGCATCACCTCATCCAAAAAGACTGGGATAAATACTATCCCCTCTATGTCTAATCGGAGCAGTGAAAAGAAAAACGGCGCAAGGTGCTGATGCGCGACGGATTCCTCTGCATCTGCGGGCAATGGGCGACGCTTGTGCATCACAAACGTTACGACAATATCGGCGATGAACCGCTATCCGATTTAACCTCGCTCTGTGAGGAATGCCACTTTGATCTGCATGCGAAAAGAAAACTATGGGGCGTGAGGGTCCTGTGGGCATCGGCATTTATAATACTTACGAGAATTCAATGTGCTTCCCAACACAAGATGAAGCAGAAAATTACAGATCTTCAACCGCATAGTAAATTTACTGCACATCATCAACTCTTTTTAGACAAGAAACCTTTTGTCATAATTCCCTCAAAACTTGTTGAAAATTTAGGGTTGCGAGTCGGTTTAGAAATTGAATCGCAGACGATTGAGAAACTTATCGCAGCAGACGAAGCGATGCGTGCTAAAAACTTTGCGCTTAATATATTACGCGAAAACATCTACAGCAAAACTCAGATGACACAGCAGCTTGAACGGGAAGGGTTTAAAGAACAAACGGTTGAAACAATCATCATTGAATTAATTAATTCAGGACATATTCGAGACAGACTATTCGCCGAGAAATGGATACAACGAAGACAAAAGTCAAACCCTCGCGGGCGAACAGTGTTAAAACAGGAACTCGTTGAGAAAGGCGTTGATCCAGAAACAGCAGAACAGGTTTTAGCTGAAGTTAAAACTGAGGATGAGGCAAAGTTAGCATTACGAATTGCCCAAAAACAGACAAAACAGTATAAACGTTTACCTATTCACGTTGCCAAGCGGCGACTGCACGGCTTTCTGGCACGGCGTGGTTTTGAATCAGAAACTATCTTACAGGTAATTGAAAAGGTCTTATGATTGGCAATTATAGTTAAAATCAAAAATATCTTTACATTTTTTGGATTTTTGTGATAATA
>JAPPMR010000382.1 GCA_028818995.1 Candidatus Poribacteria bacterium
CTTCCGGTAATACGCGTCCTGCTTTACCAGTTGCTTGTTTAGGTGATCGTTTTTCAATGAAAACTTCTCCGCTATCATCGCCAAGTCCCAAAAGGCTTAGCGCGGAAACTAATGCTGCGAGTCCTTGTCCGCCACCGCCTGGTGAGTCTCCGCTATTACCGCCACCCGGAACATTTGGCATGCGTTGTGTTTCAAGCAAGATTTCGATCACTTCCGAGATGGCTGCGATTGCTTTAGGACCGGTGTTTGGCTCGGCAAGGATTGTTTCTGCTTCGTCCATAACCTCAGCTGCTCTGCTCACCTTGGCGAGTTGCCGTCGGATCAATGCTGTGTTGGCATTTGACAATAGACCTATTTCCCTTACTATTTCATGGGTATCTTCAGCGATTTCGTATTGTGTATCACTTAATGCTTCACTTCGCTCATAATATTTGTCGGTGGTGAGAGCGTCTTTTGCCTGCTCAACCTCGCGTGTCTCTTCCCGTAATTGGATTTCGCGATTAATGAGGCGCAATACTTCTACAATGATTTCCGGTGGCAGATTAGGCAATTCCATCATTCCACCTTGTGGGGGCGGCGTTTCAGGCAGAGGATCTACCAGTTGTTCTGCCCACCGATCCAGCGTATCCGCCCAAAATTCTGCTTCAATGGTTGATCGTCCAACAAAATTCCTGTTAATGGATCGGACAAGATCACGTATTTGGGTTGATACAGATGCGTCCTCCATCTCTGCGAGGACACGCAAGTAGTTTTCATTAGGACGCCGATCAATATATGCTGCCATGTCTTGTATGATAGTTGTTATGTTTTTGGACTCGGCGGACTCAAGATCGGCTAAACGTCTTCGTGCAGTTTGATTGTCTGTTCCTCTGTTGGCAAGTCCGAAACTGTCCAGACTATCCAGATCAGATGCGATGTCAATCTGCTTTCGTGAGGCTGCTTTCAAACGTTTCACGAATGTGCTGTTTTCAAAGCCGACAAGCAGTCTTTTTATTTCATCCGATAATTTGGCAAACGCATCCAGCAATTCCTTTTGCTCCTCAACCGCCTCCAAGACAAGTTCTGATGCTTGGGGTGTTTCGGTCTCTTGCTCTTGGTCTTGATCGTCTCTGCCGCTCCCTTTTAAGGTGGTGGTAGGAATTTGCAGTCCACCAACGACTTGTGGAGGTTGTCCTCCCTGCGGTTTATCAGGTTTGTTGAATCCTGATTCAACGTCAGAGATGCCTGGCGTGGGATTAGCGGGTGAAAAACTTGGTTTGCCACCTTCTGGTGGTTTACTCCGATCTACGCTGGCAGAATCACCACGTTCGTTTGGATCGTCCGGCATATCTTCATCTGCTGTTTCGGGTGGTAGTTTACTATCGGGTCCATATTTTTCAACATCGTTTTCCGAATTGCTGGGTTTGGCATTCGATTGGTTGCCATCCGTTGGTTGTTTGTTATCAGATGTTGAGGGTTTGCCCTGCTGGGCGTTTGGTTGACTATCAGATGTTGAGGGTTTGTCTTGCGGACTGCTTTGTCCGGGTGCCTCTGCTGCCTGTGCAAGTAGATTTGCAACAGAAGGCATTTTCTTTTCAGCTATCTCCTCTAATTGTTCGAGCATTTCACCCCACGATTCAAGTTGAGAACCATCGAATTCACTGTTTTTTGCTGCTTCCTGCAGCAATTCCGTGCCGCTTTCAATGAGGCTATCAAGTTTTGCTGCGTTAGCACGTTCTGCTGCGGCTTGATTCTGTAGTTTTTTGCGCTGTGCTGGGTCGTCAAGTTCTGCAGGAGATAGATCGCGAAGTTCAAGGTTGGTTTGGTGTAACTGCAATTCTTTGTCGTGGACATCCTTTGCCGCGCCTGCCCAAAGCTGCATCTGTCCGATTAGCCACTTAAAGTGTTCGGCAGGCGTTAGCACATGCAGCATAATCTGCGGTGAACGAACGCGTTCACGGTTCGGGAAATAATCCTCTGCAAATGCACGCAAACGAAGACTCTGTGGTTTTATATTTTCGCGTTCAACAGAAAATGTGGCAGGGACGGTGAGTGTTTCCGAAGTAGGAGAACCTGACGACACAGTTTTCTCACCGATGGCAGGTTCAGGATTTTGAATCGGATTTTCAATGCCTTCCCATTCCAAACCAATATGTTTTACACCGAAGTCATCCCCCGCCTGAATCTCAAATGTGAGCACCTCCGTAGAAAGAACAACTTGATTATTTTTTAGTTTGGTTATGGCGATCGTTGGTACAGCATCCTCTTGTGCCTCAAACTGCAGCACCTGTGGTTCACTTGCAGCAAGTCCAAAACGATCCCGCCATGTCAATTGCATCTCTGTTGTTGTCTCTACTGATATCGGTTCGGTAATCACGCGTGCCCCATCCACTTTTTGTGGACGATTGTTTAATGTTGCTTCAGACAATTCGCGTGTCGTAGTCGCTTCTAAGGTAGCGGTGCTTCCCTTCACTAAATTCACTATTCCACCGCGCACATCATCAATACGTGGTTCTTGGTGTTGTAAGTAGTCAGGTAGTTTGACTTTAGCAATGATTTCTTTTAGGGCAGGCCTCAATTTGGGTTCAACTGGAATGGAACGGCGCGCATCTCCTACCTTAAGATTAACTTTTCCTTCTTCTGTTTGTGGTGGCAGCTCAAATTTGTAGGTTTCTCCTTCTCTTTCTACAACTACCGGTGTCTGTTTTGCATAGCGTGCTTCACCTGACTCGGGTTTCCATGGAGATTCGTCTTTTAAACGTGCTTCAACATCAAAGGGTTCGGCATACGCCACCACACGCTTATCCGCTTTACCGTCCAACTGTGCAAAGGTATATCGTTCTACGTTTCGCCACGGGGTTAACCATCGAGCAAGGGTATTTCGTGTTGTTGCAGGAATCACAAGCACCCCAACGATGACCAACACTAAGGGCAAACCTACTGCCCACGCCCAACGACGGTGGCGAGGATTCGGCACAGCCTCTGCAAGATTATGTTTCGCTACCTCTTCATCAACTTGACGCATAGCTGCTGCAACCAGTGCAGGACTTGATGACTGATCCGACCTTTCCGATGCAAGTTCTACGATGCCAAGCACGTGATCACCAAAACGGGGGAACTTATGCTGCAACAGTCGGGCAATTCCATCTAAAGTCCTGTTTCGCCACACCCAATTGTAATACTTCAGTGGCAGGAAAATCACCATACCTACCATCCCGATTACCAAGATGAGCGCACGTAAGAGCGTAGGCGTATCAAACAATCGGTCTAAACCAAACACGATAAGATACGAAATGATGAGACCAAAGATTGCTGCTAATGTGCCTTCGGCAAGTTTGATTATCCATACTCGTTTTCGGTACTGTTCTAATGCTTTTTTCATGCGCGGGGGAAGGTTTACCCCGTTATTTTGTGGTGGTGTTTGGTTCATTTAATCTCTCCTATAGTATGGCAATTGGCATACGGTTGAAAACTTTTCTTTTTAAATCTATAAGTCGTTTGTAATTGGTAAAAATCCTTCTGTCAGTGTTAGGATGGAAGAAGATATGATTCTGTCTTATATTGTGCCTCTATTTGATGTTCTCGTGGCAAATAAATTGCAACTGAGATGTCAATGCCGTGTAGATACTTGCACATGAGGGGACCAACCTCTTTCCAGCTTAGTCCTCCCAAACCACAGCCAAGGGCAGGCATTGCAAGCGATTGAATTCCTTCCTTGTGGAAATTCTCTCGAACCCATGCAAGCCCTCCTTCAATATCATCTAAACGTGAGTTGTCTTTCCAATGCCGTTTCGTTGCGAAAAGCAAAAACCACTTCACAGCATTAGGAGCAACAAGCGGTGCGCCTATATCAGCTAATTCCTCATCCAATGAACTTTCACGTTTGTAGAGATACGGTTTTGTTGCCGTGATTCGCTTTGCGCGGCAGACATCTTGGTATGCCACATAGACATCGGGAAATTGGTATTTGGCACGTGAGGCTAATCCTTTTCCCATAATGCTCTGTAGATTAACGCTAATTGTGAGTGTCTGTAGGTTTGAGAAGAACATATCCCCATCAATAAGTGAAATGTTGTCACCGATTCTTGTTCGACTGTATGGTTGAAAAAACATGTCTGGTTCGGAACTAACGGTAACATGGGAATCACCTATTTTTCCCTTGACAGCATCTTGCACTGAATTGTTTGTTACATAAACTGTTTGAATATATTCAGGTTTGACATGCCCGGGAATTAGACACTCTGCCATAATTTTGCGTTTAGACCCATCATCTCTATTCCACCAATCGTTCTTAATTATTGACCACTGTTGTCGTAGGATTTCCAGCCCCTTGGAAGGATGGTAAAATTGCGTTGTTTCATGCGCAGCGTTCCCATCCGTGATAAACACCCCCTGTTCATTCAACACTTTTTTATTTACACCAATAACAGCAAGATTTTCTGCTTTTTTTTCATGGACAACACGATACATCATGGCGTTACGTGGTTGGAAGTAGAGATTAGCATAAGACCAAAGACTCCTTTTATCAGGTGCCGTTATTTGGTTACGCCTACTAACGATATCCGCGTCATAGATAGGGGTTGTGTGTACTCCTTCTGCTTCTATTTTCTCGTGGGAGAAAACTCCTCGCGCAAGAATAGATGGCAGATTGTCTATGTGCGTGATGTAGTAGAGTTCTCGTATGTCCAATTTCTGCATAACTGCCTCTAAATTGGCAAGTAAACTCTGTAAATAGGCTGTCTGATTGTTTTTTTAAAGGATACTTGCTTTTTGCCAAGAAAATTGTCCAAAGTTGAGTTAGATAAGATTATAACCTTTATCCTGCCTTAATTTCAATTATATAAGACACAAAAACACTATACACCCATACAA
>JAPPMR010000522.1 GCA_028818995.1 Candidatus Poribacteria bacterium
GACTGGTACTGCTGCTACAGAGGCAAGCGAATTTGCGCATATCTACGGACTGGATGTTGTAGTTGTCCCCACAAATGAACCGATGATTCGGATTGATAACTCCGACCAAATCTACACGACTGAGGAGGCAAAATATAACGCGGTTCTAAGCGATATTGCAGAGCAGCACGAAAAAGGGCGTCCTGTCCTTGTCGGAACAATTTCTATTGAAAATTCTGAAAAATTGAGTAAGCTGCTGAGAGCCAGACATCGGAACATCAAACACCAAATTTTGAATGCTAAAGAGCATACTCGTGAAGCAGACATCATCGCCCAAGCAGGAATGCCAGGATCCGTAACAATCGCTACCAACATGGCGGGTAGAGGTGTTGACATCTTGCTCGGCGGAAATCCTGAAGGTTTGGCAAAGGACGCGCTGCGAAAGAAAAAGGTTGATTTAAATTCATTGACGCCGGAATCTGAAGAATGGGAAACTGCATTCGCTGAAGCAGAAGAAATATGCGAAAAAAACCGGGAACATATTCTGAAGGCAGGTGGATTGCATATTGTCGGGACAGAGAGACATGATTCCCGAAGGATTGATAACCAATTGCGTGGACGTTCTGGTAGGCAAGGAGATCCCGGCTCATCAAGGTTTTATCTTTCACTTGAAGATGACCTAATGAAAAAGTTCGGTTCGGAACGGCTGCAAGGGTTTATGAGCCGAACCGGTATGGACGAAGGTATTCCACTGGAACATCCGTGGGTTACAAAATCCATTGAAAAGGCGCAGACTCGCGTTGAACAGATAAACTTTGATATTCGCAAAAATATACTCAAATTTGACGATGTGATGGAAGCGCAACGCGATACCATTTATACCTTGAGGGATACCATTCTCTCAGATGAAGACCCCAAAGAAACTGTTTGGGAGATGATTGAGAACGTCGTCGCTGATGAAATTGAGATGATCATTCCTGAAAGGGGACCACGTGAAACTGAAGACCTTGAACAGTTCACCAAATGGTTGACTACGACTTTTCCCATTAACCCGACTTGGCAGACCCCACTGACCGAAATATCCGCAGATGATCTTTACGACCAAATCATCGCTGAACTCAAAGACGCATATAAACAACGTGAAACTGAAATGGGACCGGAAACTATGCGTCTCCTTGAGCGGCTTCTTGTGTTAGATAGAATTGATAGCCATTGGAAAGACCATCTTTATAATATTGACTTTATTGAAGAAGGCATAAGGTTTGGTGCAGGTTATGGCGGCAAAGATCCAATTGTTGTTTTCAAAAGTGAGGCACTTGGTGTCTTTGAATCCATGTATCAAAACATTGAAAAAGAAGTTAGCGAGTTTATCTTCAAATCGCGTCTAAATACTGAAGCGCCGCGTCGTGCGCCAAATAGAAGACCAAGCGGCTCCCGCCGAACACCACCGCGTAGGGCTGCAGCTGCCAACAATGATTCTCAAACTTCGGCAGAATTTGCTTCACAGCAGGCAATGGGAAATATACCAAAAGTTGGGCGAAATGCACCATGCCCATGCGGCAGTGGGAAAAAATATAAAAGATGTCATGGACAGTAAAGATACAAAAGATTAGTCATACATAATTTTCACTCAATCCATGTACATTTTGGGAGAACCGTTTTGAATACTGAAAAACCTTATACATTATCGCAGACTTTGCTTGATATTCTGGCGTGTCCTGCATGTAAAGGTAAAATTGAACATGTAGAAAAAGATCAAAAATTGGTATGTCAAGGTGAATGTCAACGTCGTTATCCGATTCGCGATGGAATTCCGGTCATGTTGATTGATGAGGCAGAATTACCTTCCAAATAACAATTGGCAATTCCAATGCTTGATATGAGGCATAATAGGAAATGCGAATCCTATTTTTAAGTTTGCGATCTCCTTATCCACCACAGCGAGGTGATCGCATACGATCATACAATTTTATCAAACAGCTCTCCAAACGCCACGACGTCACCCTCGTTTTCTTCGCTGAGTCAGACGCGGACATAGAGGGCATTGAACATCTTACTACTTTTTGTGAACGGGTAGAGTGGGTTCGATTTCGTCGCTCTTTTGCAACCATCAACACAGCGATACATTGTCTTTCAAGGCTACCTTTGCAAGTACACTACTGGTATTCACCACAAATGCAACGCAAAATTAACCAACTTCTTGCAGAGGAGAATTTTGAACTCATCCATGCGCAACTCTTTCGGATGGGGCAATATGTGACACATGCCAAGGAAACAACAAAGGTTTTGGATTTGTGTGATTCGTTAGCGTTAAACTTAAGTCGTCGTGCAGAATTAGATTGCACCCCAAAACGTTTTTTGGTAAAATTGGAGGAAAAACGAGTTCGTCGTTATGAAGTTGAGATTACGAAAGCGTTTGACTGCGGCACCGTCGTTGCGAACTTTGATCGTGATTACTTGCTGAATCAAGATGACACGCTAAATTTGTCTGTTGTTCCTATGGGAGTTGATCTAAAATATTTCTACCGGCATGAAGTCAATGGAAACGGTGATAACGAGACAGACCGATTGATACCTAATGTTCCAGAGAATCGAGCAAAAAACTTGCTTTTCACTGGAACTATGAACTATTTCCCGAACTCAGACGCTGTCATCTACTTCTGCAATAGCATTTTTCCGTTGATACAAAAGCGGCATCCAGATGCAACTTTTTTTATTGTTGGCAATCATCCAACTGAACAGGTTCGCAAACTTGCTTCTCAGAAAGGAGTTGTTGTTACAGGCTATGTACCTGACATTCGTCCCTATTTTGAGAAAGCATCTGTTTTTGTTGCACCCTTACGTGCTGGTTCGGGGATTCAAACAAAAAACTTAGAGGCAATGGCAATGGGGACACCTATTGTTACAACTTCAATTGGTGCTATGGGCATGGAGGCTGAGGCGGAAAAAGAACTTCTTATCGCTGATAAACCTGAAATTTTTGCCGAACGTGTCATTCACCTAATTGAAAACCCCGATATTCGGGAAAATCTTGCTGACGCTGGCAGAAAGCGCGTTGAAGCAAGTTATGATTGGCCCGTTCTCGTCGAACGTCTGGAGCAAGTTTACGCCCAAATCTAATGACCAAACTAATCTAATGATAAGATGTTTACATATAAATTTCAATAAGCGTACTTTGAAAACACCTAACTAAGGAGGTAATATGGTAAAATCCAAAACTAAATGGAGTTCTTCAGTTGTTATTGACATATTACTTGTTAATTTTGCATTTTTATTAACTTATTTTACTTGCAGACAACTCAATTTTGATCTTTTAGCAGATTTTCAGCAGATACCAATTCTTTCTGAGATTTCGTCTTCTCAACTACTATTTTGTATCGCTGCTGTTGTAACATTAGTACGCATCATTACCTTCTTATGCTTCCGAATTTATAAGCCTATTTGGCAATATGCAGGTGTAAAAGAATTTCGCACCTTAATGACTGCTATTGGCGTGGCAAGTTTAGTCCTTATTTGCCTATCGGCACTCCTGAAGCAATTCGATACTTGGACCTTCTTTCTAATTGATGGATTTTTCAATGCGTCCTTAATCGGTTTTGCAAAATTTTCTTATCGTATTTTCCAAGAAGGTCGCCAAAAAGACGTTTCTTCACCAAGAACTAAAGTCCTTATTGTTGGTGCTGGTGCCGCCGGAATAGGGGTCTTAAAAGAATTACGAAGCCACCCTGAAAAAGGGTACTTACCTATTGGATTCATTGATGATAATCCGCAAAAAGTCGGCAAAAGTATTGCTGGACTTGAAGTATTAGGCACCACGCGTGATCTTACCTATATTGCCCGTAAACGTGAAATTGAAGAAGTCATCATCGCAATGCCATCAGCACCGGGCGGGAAAATTCGGGATATTACCCGACAGTGTGAATACCGACGATGTCAATTCAAGATCGTCCCCAATATACACGCTATACTTGAGAGCAAGATTAGTATCAACCACATTCGTGAAGTAAAATTGGAAGACCTGCTTAACCGTTCCACAACTACCGTTGACTTAGCAGAGATCTCAAAATATCTTTCTGGAAAACGGGTGATGGTAACAGGAGCAGGAGGGTCTATCGGTTCTGAACTTTGCCGACAAGTAGCAAAACTTGATCCTGAACTACTAATCCTCTTCGGCAGAGGTGAAAATAGTTTATATCATATTGATATGGAATTGCGTGAATCTGATCCACAACTCAACCGCGAATTAATTATTGGTGATATTCGAGATAATTCCAAAGTCTTTCAGATTACAAAGCGGTATCGTCCACATATCATCTTCCACGCTGCTGCTCACAAACATGTCAAATTCATGGAAATTCATCCAGATGAGGCGGTAAAGAATAACATACTTGGCACGCAGAACCTAATTGATGCTGCGATAAAACATCAAGTTGAAGCGTTTATCCTTGTGTCTTCCGACAAATCAGTCAACCCAACGAGTGTCTACGGTGCGTCTAAACGGGTAACAGAAAAACTCATCCAATGCAAAGCGAATCGAAATGGCACTAAATTTATTGCTGTCCGATTCGGCAATGTTATCGGTAGTCGTGCAAGCGTTTTACCAAACTTCAAACGACAAATTGCCAAAGGTGGTCCCGTCACTGTCACACATCGTGAAGCAACTCGCTATTTCATGACAATACCAGAAGCAGTCCAACTCTTAATTCAAGCGGGGGCTATGGGAAATGGTGGCGAAATTTTGATGTTAGATATGGGAGAACCTATCAAAATTCTTGACCTTGCTCGTGACCTGATTAGATTATCCGGATTAGAACTTGATAAGGACATTAAGATTGACTTTACTGGTCTGGAACCAGGTGAAAAACTTTATG
>JAPPMR010000683.1 GCA_028818995.1 Candidatus Poribacteria bacterium
CACTATTGACAGCAGTAGATTCGGTGATAGAGACTTATGTCCAGCAGACACCGAGTCTACAAGGGACACGGTTTGGCAAGGGAGCGTATACGATAATCCGAGCGATTGAACGGACAGATGTTCTTGACACGCTTACCGACCACCCATGCACCTTCGGCACGATCTTGTCATTGATGGGACCATATCTGCAAATCATGGGAACGCAAATCTATGTGCGCCATCCGGATACAGAGGCTTTGATGGGATTTCATACAGATGCGGGACCATCACTCCAACGGATTCATCCGCACCCTGACAGTCTGCCTTTGCAGTTCAAAATCCAGTTTTTCTTGACCGACCTTTCTAATCCTGACCAAGCGAATTTTATGTGTGTTCCGGGTAGCCATAAAAAGCCGTTTCCAGAAATACGATTTGAAAAAGGCACGTATCCTGAAGGGGCAATACAAGTCCTCGCAGAGGCTGGAGATGCGGTTATCTTCCCGTGGGCATTATGGCACGGTGTCGGACCGAATCGGACTGACCGTATCCGAAAAAGTGTGACATTCCGTTATGGACAGATGTGGTGCAGACCTTACGATTATGACAAACTTCCCGCCCATGTATTAGAACGGATGACACCGCGCCGCCGTAGGTTATTTGGTGATATGGGAGAAGACTTTCATCCAACCGATTACTACAAACCGAAAGATCAAATTGAGGTTATCTGCCGCGACGAATGGAATTTATCCTTATAGACAGGAATACATCTAACTTGCCTGCTGTAACTTCTGAAACAGGTCTCGGAAGATTGCATCCCGATTCACACTTGTCGCAACACGCATCAGGTGACGACCGTTATCAAAACTCCACGTTACAGCATCTGTCAGGATAGGACTATGCACAATTTCGGTTGGGACCCAGTTATTATTGACAAGATAAGCCGTTGCGGATATATCCCAAATGACCTTTGACCAACCGAAGTGGTCTTTGTGATAGTCTTTGAAAATCTCCACGAGATAATCGCCAATTTTACCCTGTCCTTGCACGTAACGCTCCATCTCAGCAACTGTTGTGTGTAAATGTGAGACGACACCGCGTGCGGGAAGATGGACAAACGGCACGCCACAATCCAGAACTACTCGCGCTGCGTGAATGTCTTGTGCAAGATTAAATTCTCGTGTATGAGACCAGTATAACGGGTTTCCACCAAGCCAGACTACGACTATATTTTTGATGATTTCAGGTTCAAGCAGAATTGCAGAAGCAACATTCGTAATAGCACCAACAGCGACGACGTAAAGTGGATCATCAGTGTTTGCCGTTGCGCGTTCAATCATATCGGTTGCTGCTTCACTGGGGACAGCAGTCTCTTCGTCATGCAGGAAATATTTTGAACCGCGATAGACAAAACCATCGGATTCAACGCCCAGAAAATCTAAAAGTCTCAGAATCTCGTCGTAGCTTTTCTCCATGCCGTCTGCAGCATTTGCCGAACGGTTGTTGTGGAACGGAGCAGCGTATATCGCCTTAACATTGAGTTGATGAGGTGAGAGAAGCGCGTGAACAACTGCAAATTGGTCATCAATTTCGTTGTAGGTGTCCGTATCAAGCACCATCCGCACGCGTCCCTCTGGGGGTTGCAGCATCTCTAAACGTCTTGACTCAGACAGGTTTGGGAAGTTCATTCGTATTTTGCCTTTTGCTCTGGATTTTTCTATAGTGTATCACATCATCAGGAATGAGAGTCAATTGATTTCTAAAAATTGGTGTAATAAGGTTTCGGATTTTACTCATGCTTAAGTTATATTCTGGAATGTTGGAAAGACACTGTCTTTATAAGCTTGTTTGAAATTTCAGAGTAAAGTGCAAAATTGTTGTTTTATCAGAAATTTATAAATCCTTATTATCATTGGATTTATCAGTTGTTTTTTATATAAGTTCTCGAAACTTACTCTGAAATTTTCGGCGGTTTCTACCGAGACAAAACGATTATTTGAGATGGATTCACGTTAAGAAATAGAAATTGTGGAAACGAAATTGTTTCACACTATAGTAAAAAGTTAAATTACGTCACGAAATGGAAATATAAATTCAACGTTATCAACTCTTAATAAATGATATTGAGACTCTTTATTATTAAATTTAAAAGTAAATGAGTCTCATTATCATTTAAATTTTATGATATTAAGTCTCATTATCAAGTTTATTTTCCTTTTACTTATGCTTACTAATATACTAACGCTTATTTTTATATATTTTATTTGTGAAATATGCAGGATTGGGTATGAAACCAAGAGATTGTTAAAACTGTGGTAGGATTTGTCATCTTACATCGCTCAAATGCCTCAAATTTCGTTTTTATAGCCAAAATTTGTTGGGTATTGAATGTTACGGAAACACCAAATTAATGCTAAGAGAAGCGATTTTGAAGGCAAATTATTCTATGTAAAATCAGTATGAATCACTACTCTGAAATTTGTGTAAATTTAGAGTCGACTTTTGAGGTAAGATACATAAACCCAATCCCAGCGTGTGTTTATCCCTATTTTTAAAACGCTATCTTTTCTGAGTTACTCTAAAAACTCTGAAATTACGGCCTGTTCAGAGTTGTGCCGGGTGATTGGAGCGTAATAGGTCGTCAAACTTGTCGCGCAACATAACCCTGTATATAAACGGTTGACATAGTTTTAGTTTTATAGTATAATTCTTGATAGTATACAATAGAATTACTATATCGGACTTTTCTGAACGGAGAATTGTAGTGAGGCAGATGCTATAACATTAGAAGTTGACTGCTTTCAACACACTAAAATATGAATGTACTCCGTCTGTTTATAAACGGCTTTTTGATAGGCATCGCCAACATTATTCCGGGAATGAGTGGAGGCACGCTCGCTCTTGTTTTAGGGATTTATGAACGCTTAATCGCGGCATTACGCAACATTGGAACTTCTACTCTTAAGCAGTTGCTTAGCATTTTTACCTTTAGAAAGAAAGCATTCTCAGATTTTCGAGATGAACTCCGTCGTATTGACTTCAGTTTCCTAATGATATTAGGGATCGGTGCTGTTGCAGCAGTCTTGGTCTTGTCCAATCTGATAGTTTATCTTTTAAACTTTCACCACGAAGCGACTTATGGCTTCTTTTTCGGCTTGGTCTTGACATCTATTTTGATACCGTCTCGAATGTTAAAGGGGTTTAGTTGGCGGGAGTTGTTAGTCCTACTCGTAGCTGTTGCATTGCTTGTTTTTGCTGAAGAACTCAAAAAGTCTGCTGCCGGTTCAACATCGGAGTCAGGTGAAGGATTAGAAGTATCAATTGGGACGCTGACGATATTTTTTGGGTGTGGCGCGCTGGCAATTTCAGCAATGATTCTTCCTGGTGTCAGCGGTTCATTTTTACTACTTGCATTCGGTGTCTATTTTCCGCTTGTAACAGCGATTAAGAACTTCATGGAGGATGTGCCAACATTATTTAAAGGGGACGTAAGTCCTTTAATTCTAAATAACGGATTGATACTCGCTATTTTTGCTCTCGGATGTCTGTTCGGTTTATTAGCATTTACAAGGTTATTGAACTTTTTGCTTGCACGCTTTCGCAATCTAACAATTGCTTTTTTAATGGGGTTGATGGTAGGGTCTTTATACGGTTTGTGGCCGTTTCGTGATTCAGTGACAGTTGGCGAAAAACACTATGATACGGCACATTTGCTTCCACAATTAGATATGAATTTGCTCATCACTGTGTGTGTTTTTCTGGTTGGTTGTGGTGTAATCTTAGGGTTTTCCCGATTAGAGAAGGAGACGGTATGACGAAAAAGGTCGGTTTTTTTGTCAATACCACTAAGGAAAATGCCCCACAAGTTGTGGCTGACGTATCAGAACTACTCAAGAAAGCGGGTATAGTTTCACTGATTCCTGAAGAACAAGCAAAGGCACTCGGACTTCCACAAACGGGAATCACCACAGCACAGATGGTAGAAGACGCTGACTTGGTACTTGTCCTCGGCGGTGATGGGACTCTTCTAAGTGCGGCACACACGCCGCAAATTGAAAATGTGCCGATCCTTGCCATCAATATCGGACACCTTGGTTTTTTGACAGACGCGTCTCTTGATGAACTTAAACCGACCTTAAAAGCAACATTACGAGGTGATTATCGGATAGAGCATCGGATGATGTTAGAAGTCATCGTAAACAGTCAAAGTCCGCAACCGTTCCATGCGTTTGCGCTAAACGATGTCGTCATCCGACACTATACGCGGTTAATTGAGTTGAACGCTTATATTGATGGTGAGTTGTTTATTCCATATAACGCAGATGGATTGATAATTGCAACACCGAGTGGCTCAACAGGGTATTCGCTTGCGTGTGGAGGAACGATTGTAGCACCACAGTTGGAAGCGATTTTACTGACACCGATTGCACCGCATAGTCTCACAGTGCGCCCCTTCATTGCACACGGGGACGCGGAGATAAAGGTGGAGATGCATTCCACGTATGAACATTTAGACCTTTTTATTGATGGACAACGCGAAACACATACCCTTGCAAGAGAAGCGGAGATAAGAGTACGGAAGGCAAAACGAACAATTCAACTTATCCGATCTCAAAGTCATAGTTATTACAAAGCATTGCGCGAAAAGTTGATGTTAGGTGAAAGAATTAAATAAGAGATATTAGGTTTTTATAAGGATAAAACCGTGATAGAAGCGATCTCTATCCGCAACATTGCCCTGATAGACGAACTTGAACTTGAACTCTCACCCGGATTAAACATCTTTACCGGTGAAACAGGTGCAGGAAAGTCGGTTATCCTCAAATCAATTGGATTGGTTTTAGG
>JAPPMR010001007.1 GCA_028818995.1 Candidatus Poribacteria bacterium
ACCTACCACATCGTCAACATGAACCCAGGACATCCACTGCTGTCCACTACCGAGTATGCCGCCGACTCCCATTTTAAAGGGTAGGAGCACTTGTGCCAATAGCCCACCGCCTAATCCAAGCACAAGCCCGATACGAACCATGACTACCCGAATTCCAAACGCAATTGCTTTTTGTGCTTCTGCTTCCCACTCTTCGCAGACTTCCGCGAGAAAATCAGTGCCAACAGGAGACACCTCCGTAAAGTGTTCGTCACCACTGTCGCCATAGTATCCAATTGCAGAAGCACAGACGAGCACATTGGGCTTTGTCTCTACTTTTTCAAACGAAGTGACGAGATTACGCGTAGAAAGTACCCGACTGTCCCGTATCCGCCGCTTTTTTTCAGTGTTCCACCTACCCGCAATAGTTTCACCTGCTAAATGAACTACCGCGTTTATATCTGATGTCGCTTCCGAAGGAAGTTTTTCAGTTTCAGGGGTCCAACCGTAGAACTCCCTTGCCCATTGTAATTTTGTTTGTGCACGTGTTGGATTTCGAGATAACACGCGCACCGTATCACCTTGTTGATGAAGAGCAGTACAGACTCGAGTGCCTATGAATCCAGTACCGCCGGTGACTAATACATTTGCCATTTTTCCCCCTGGTGTTCCTTATTTTGATAACTCAGCAATCGTAGTTTCCAATTTTCTATAGTCGTCAACGACGGCATCGCTAAGTATATCATCACCTTCCCCTTTATTGAATCCTGCGAAACGAATCGCCTTCATTCCAGCATTTTTCGCACCGACGATATCCGTTCGGAAAATATCACCGATGTGCACCGCTTCCGCTGGTTTGGCATTCAATTCGGCTAAGGTGGAATGGAACTGGACCACTTGAGGCTTTGTGTAGTCAGTTTCATCGGAAAAAGTGAATGCTGTAAAGAACTGCAGAATACCGTCACGTTCCATCAATTTTCGAGCAAAACTGCCTGGGGTCAGTGCTGAGTCTGAGATAATTCCAAGTGGATAACTTTTACTCAACCGAGAAATGACCGGTTTGATATGTGGCATTATAATCGGTGGTGCTTCCAAAAAAGCTGCACCAAGGCACTCAATTAACTGATCAAGATCTGAATCCTGAAGTTGAAGCTGAAGTACCTCTGCGAATCGCTGCATGCATCGTTTTACCGATATCCCTCGGTGTTGATGCCACAAAGATGACACCAAGTTGTAGGCTTCTTCAAGTCCGAATTCCACGTCAGTCAGTGTGCAAGCATAACCACAGTTTGAAAGATACGTATGACACCGTTTAACACGAATTGCCTGACGTTTTCGCCAATTCTCGTCAGAATCTGCATAGAGGGTTTGCCAAAAATCAAATGTAATTGCTTTGAACATCAAATGTTTCCATTCCACATGTATAAAACCTATAAATTGTAAATTTCATTTTACCCTATTTATCCAAAAAAGTCAAATGATATGTTATTTCACTGGAGGTTCTAAGTCTTCTGGGAACTTCAGATTTTTTCAAGAAAGGAGAGACGGATTACAACAAACATTGTAGGTATAGAAAATAGGGGTTCGCTACGGTAGACTCGGTTTTAATCGCTCTGATCATTGAAAAAGAGCATTCAGAATCCAAAGAATCCAATAAATTTTTTAGAACGAGATGCCACAATCAAAATAGACTTGCAATTTCATTTTAAAAGTGGTACCATTAAGTATGTTGATATGTCGCGTCTAATTTGTATGGAGGAATACGAATTGCGGCTGAATCGTCGAATTATCCCAAGATATACGACTACCCGTTTAATATTCGTTTACTTCATCGTTGGACTGGGTATGCTTGTATTTGGGTTCGCTTATTACAACCAGCAAATCTCGCAGCTGAACGCGGATATAGAAGCACAGATAGACATTTTCGCCAATCTGGCAGTGGTACTTCCGACTGTTGAAGACCGGGACCTACAACAGAAACTAACTGAGATAGTAAAACAGGAATCACTTGCCGAAAACAGGGCGCGCGCGTTCTCATTTATTATTACAGATGCAGAAGGAAATCCTGTAATCACACGCGGTGTTGACCCAGCACTTGACGCAAAAATCGAGAGTTTTGATACAAATGTCAACGGAGATAGGAGAATTTCGTTAACAGAAGATGAAAGGACATTGTTGCAATCGACATTGGCGCGCATGAAAAAAAAGAATCCGCCACGCAAGATACCCATGCTCTTCAAAGATAGGCAGCTAAAAGGGTACATTTATTACGGCGATGCTGACCCTAGCGAGATGACACGCCTGCCATTTGTAATAACCGATACCGCGGGTACGCCACAGAAGTGGCAGATATGGGGCGATGTCGTCACTGCGGATGAAGCAACTCCGCAGGAGCGCGAGCGGGCGAAAATCTTCATTCAGAACGCGCCTGCATTCTCGATGATTGTAACAACACCTGAAACATACAACGGTTACTTTTACTATGAGAGTAAGCCATACTATGGATTAGTAATACTTTTCGTCGTACCGGTAGTTTTATTAATATTCGGGGTCGTCTGTTTTCTCGTCTATCAACGGATAAAGTCTTATGAACACTCGGCAATTTGGGGGGGCTTAGCTAAGGAGACTGCGCATCAACTCGGAACACCGATTTCGTCGCTGCTGGCATGGACAGAACTCTTGCAGGCACGGAGTAAAGAGACAGACGATATAACACTCGCTGAACTGTCCGAGAGTATGCAAAACGATCTGGAGCGTTTACAGAAAACAACAGCACGCTTCGGTATGATTGGCACGCAACCCCCTCTAACCGAAGTGAATATAGAAGAAGTATTTGAAGAAGTCAGATTGTATTTTGATAAACGGCTGCCACATATTAGTCGCCGCGTTGAAATTCAACTAATGTTACATGAGACACCGCCCATTTTGGCAAACGCGCAATTACTGCATTGGGTATTTGAAAACTTAATTCGCAATTCGTTGGATGCCATGGACAAGCCGGAAGGATGGATTCAGATTGAACCAACGCATGACAAACGACACAACGATATTATTATCCGGTATGCCGATAATGGAAGCGGGATAGCCCGCGAGCATCAGCGAAAGATCTTTGAACCCGGGATGTCTACGAAGGCACATGGGTGGGGACTCGGATTGACAGTCGTACAACGTATCATCCGCGAGTATCATCACGGAAACATTCGTGTCGTTAAAACGAGTCCTGAGGGAACAACTTTTGAAATTCGACTGCCAGTTGCGTAGACCCAAATTAACGGGCGTTATCAGGATTCGACACAAACCCCCGTGCTTTTTAAACGCGAGGAATGTTCCTAAAAGGAGCAAAAGAACCACCCTTGCTTTCGCTGGGTGAGTATGTCAAAAACTTACGTATGTCACAAACACACCAAATCTTATGGATTGATGATGAAATAGAGGCGTTGCAACCGCATATTCTTGTGCTGCGCGACAGGGGCTACGCCGTCACGCCTGTGACAAATGGCGAAGATGGCATTGCCCTCTTAATGCAAGGTGAAACACAGTATAGTGCTGTTCTACTCGACCAGGTTATGCCCGGTAAGGATGGAATGGCGACGCTCGACGCAATCCGTACCATCAACACACAAATCCCAGTCATTCTCGTCACCCAATCCAGCGACGAACAGTTTATTGAGAAGGCTCTTGGCAAACAGGTAAACGATTTCTTGGTAAAACCAATCGGTGTTGCCCAGATCGTCTCAACACTAAAACGCGTCCTGGATCAACCTCAGATAATCATAGATCAAATCCCGAGTCGATATACGACAGATTTCAACGCTATCCGCGCGATGAAAGATTCGGCACCGAGCTGGCAAGATTGGGTTAGCATCTATGTGAAACTATTGCAATGGGATTTGGTGTCTGAAAAATTAGCCGAAGGTGGGTTGGAGGAAACACATCTTGCCCAGAAGAAAGAGTGCAATGCCGAATTCTCAGATTTTGTTGCCTCACGTTATCCTGACTGGGTCGAAGGGAGTCCAGGCGCACCGCCACTGTCGGTGAATATCCTGGACCAGTATGTTATTCCCCAACTTCAAGCCGGAAAATCTGTCTATTTTATTGTGGTTGACTGCTTCCGCCTAGACCATTGGCTGGCAGTAGAGCCACTTTTGTACCCCTATTTCTCTATTGATCGCCAATATAGTTTTTCAATCCTGCCGAGTGCGACAATGTACTCACGGAACGCCCTCTTCAGTGGTTTGTTTCCAATAGAGATTGCGGAACAGTATCCACAGTATTGGCAGGAAGAATCTGATGGGGACACGAGCACGAATCGGTACGAACGCCAGTTTCTCGAAGCACATCTGAAACGTAGAGGCATTAAGTTGAAACCCGGGCTTCAGTACTTCAAGATTTTTGACGCGCGCGGTGGAAACACTTACAAAAAGCGGGTTTCGGCAAATACACGCGTGAGCCTCTCAGCGTTGGTTATCAACTTTATTGATATTTTGACACATCAGCGCTCACAATCAGATGTTCTACAGCAGCTCGCACCGGATGAATCCGCTTTTCGGGCTTTGGCGCGTTCGTGGTTTTCTCATTCGGTACTTTTTGATATTTTACGTATTATTGCAGCACAAAACGCAACTGTAGTTCTCACGAGTGATCACGGTTCTGTCTTTTGTAACCGTGCGACCCGCGCTTATGGTAATCGCGAGACCACTACCAGTCTCCGGTTCAAAATCGGTTCTAATTTAGGGTGCGAAGAGGGCGAAGCGGTCTATCTGCGAAACCCGAAGGAATACCGATTACCAGCGGAAAATGCTAGCAAGGACTACATTCTTGCGAAAGACGATTATTATT
>JAPPMR010000184.1 GCA_028818995.1 Candidatus Poribacteria bacterium
GCTATGTGCGATTGAGAACGGATATCAGGGTGCTTTAATGGTACCGACCGAAATCCTCGCGGAGCAACACCACCAAAATCTTTCTACGCTGCTAACACCGCTGGGTATAAAGGTTGTACTGCTCAAAAGCGACCTGCCAAAGTCTGACCGAGAAGAAGCATTGACAGCCATAACAGACGGCTCAGCAACCCTCATTATCGGCACGCAGGCACTGATACAGGAAGGTGTAGATTTTCACAAACTTGGACTTGTTATCATTGATGAACAACACCGATTTGGCGTGATGCAACGCGCAACGCTCAGAGGCAAAGCAAAATCAAATGATGCTACGGAGCAGGTGTCACCAGATGTGCTTGTTATGACAGCCACTCCGATTCCGAGAACTTTATCCTTGACAATATATGGTGATCTGAACGTGTCTGTAATTGATGAGATGCCACCAGGAAGACAGAAAATTGAAACCCAATGGATAAAAGAGAAAAACAGGTCAGAATTCTACGCAAAACTGGAAAAGGAAGTGCGGCGTGGAAAACAGGCTTATATCGTCTATCCGCTCGTAGAAGAATCCGAAAAACTTGAGGAATTGAAAGCCGCCACAAGTATGGCAGAACACATCCAGAATGATGTTTTTCCACATCTCCGTGTTGGATTACTACACGGACAGATGAAGTCTATAGAAAAACAGGATGTTATGACGCAGTTCAATGCATGTGAGAACGATATATTAGTTGCAACCACAGTGATTGAAGTGGGCATTGATGTGCCGAATGCTACCCTGATGGTCATTGAAAACGCGGAACGGTTTGGGTTAGCGCAGCTGCATCAACTGCGCGGTAGGGTCGGCAGGGGCAGCGATAAATCATTCTGCTACCTCGTTGCAACGCCAAAGACCGATGAGGCATACAGACGGATTCAGGTGATGGTGCGCTCAAACAATGGATTTGAGATCGCTGAAGAAGATTTGAATATCCGTGGTCCGGGCGAATTCTTCGGCACGCGCCAGTCGGGAATTCCAAATTTTAAAATCGCCAATATCATCAGTGATGCTGCACTTTTGGAAACAGCGAAGAAAGAGGCAATGCAACTAATAAAAGACGATCCGCGGTTAAAAGACCCTGAACATCAACTGATGAATCGGATGTTAAATGCCCATTGGAAAGGTCATCTTGAGATCGCATCTGTCGGATAGAGTTGATTGAGGAAACGCACAATCATTTTACATTTGAGGCAATGGCACAACAAACAGAAATCTTAATCGTTGGTGGTGGTATTTGGGGACTGAGTACCGCGTACCATTTAGCCAAGTTCGGACAAAAGGATATTCTCGTTCTGGAGCGTAACGAGGCACTCGCTGCAGAGACAACACCCCAGGCTGCAGGTCTCGTAGGTCAAATTAGATCTTCGGTTACTATGTTGCGGGCAGTCCGATATGCACTTGAACTGTTCTCTCAGTTTCCAAAGGAAACCGGACATGATGTCGGTTTGCGTCAAACTGGAAGTTTGATGGTGGCACTCACACCAGAACGGATGGAGGCTTACACACGCCAAATTGAGAAGGCTAACCTAAACGGAATTGAAGCAGACTATGTTTTCCACACGGAAATAGCTCGCCTCGCACCTGCAATGGACATTACCAAGATTGAGGGCGGATATTTCGTTCCCAACGATGGGTACGTTGATCCCCTGCAGTGTGCTTTAGCTTATGCCGCAGCAGCGAGAGATTTGGGAGTTCAAATCCGGTTGAATACACCTGTAACAGGATTTCGGCAGCGCAATGGGGAAATCCTTGGGGTAGAGACAGAAGATGGTTTTATTGTATCAAATCATGTTGTCATCACCGCTGGACCGTGGGGTGCTGCACTCGCCAAGGAAGTTGGCATTACCACAGCGGTGCAACCGATTCGCCATCAACGTGTTCGCACGGTACCGACCTCCGAAATTCCTGACCATCACCCGGTTGTGCGTGTCACGGATGTCAGTTGCTACCTGAGACCTGAAAAAGGTGGCTACCTTTATGGTTACTTTGAACCGGAACCTGTCGGTATTGATTTGGAAGCGATGCCCGTTGACTTCAGGACAGAAGATATTGAACCACCTGTAGAGGTTATGGCAGAGGCTCAAAAACGGCTTACCCCAATCTTCCCGATTCTGAAAGACCTTGTAATTGCCGAGTATAAACATGGCATGACCACATTTGCACCCGATGGTGCTTATATGATTGGTCCTGTGCCAGAAATTGATAGACTCTATTTAGCCACTGGTTGTGCTGCTTTGGGGATTGCCGGTTCCGCAGCAGTTGGTCAATGGCTGGCGAAGTGGTTGATTGACGGCGATCCCGGTGAAGATTTAGATGTTTTTTCACACCAACGGTTTGGCATGCAAGCCGCTGATCAGGAATGGTTACGTCGAGAATGCGAGCAATTTTACGCAAACTACTACGGCATCCGTTCGGACATATAGATGTAGCGCAGCGAACCCATAGGTGTAAACTTAAGAATAGAATCATTGAATTATCTTTTGTGGGAGGGCTTTGCAAGCTCTATTTTATGAGGTTCAAGTTTTATAGTAAAATCCGAAAATATGTTCACATTTCTATAAACAGCAATCCCACACGCTTGCGCTGGCGAGGTTTCCTAACCTCGCCATTTTCACCACCCCATCTCGTATTTGCACCGCCAATACGGATAATCTCGTGCAGCTTTTACCAACCCTTTTCTCACAGGATTCGCGTAACAATAGCGGATCATCTTATTCAATACCGCCTCATCCCGAACTGCCCAATCTCTATACTCGGCTTGCCAGAACCTCCCACGCCGCGATAGATGTTTATTGATTTCACGCGCTGTAAACAGTTTCAGTGAATGCAAAACCTTTGGAAGTGTTTGTCCGATCCTAAGTTCAATAATGCTATGGACGTGGTCGGGCATAATCATGATACAAATCCACCGGATCCGGTGTTTCGTTTCTAACCAATCAAATGTTTCAAAGATAATTGAGGCGACCTTGTTGTTTGCAAGAAGCGGCAGCCGCTGGTGTGTATTGATTATAATATGGTAATAGGTGCCGGGTATTGAAGTCCGACCTTTACGTAAGTTATGGTTTGAATATTTGATGATGTTTTCCTCCATCTGCTTGGCGAGGTTAGGAAACCTCGCCAGCAGCGGGTAATACGTTAGGTCTCATGGAAATTGCACAAATCCTAAATTATTACAACGACAGTGTTACCAACCGATACAACTGCGGCACAGTAACAGAAAAATCACCAGAGATGTGATAACTATCCCCACCATCCTTGACGGTGCGAATCAGAATCGTTTTTTTAGGGCGGTGGTAGTAATGTGCATCGGTGGGTTTTCCCTCTTCCTGAAAATCTGGGAAATCAATCAGGTCAAAATTAGCGGTGGTGAAATGCCGAATTTCTTCGTCGCGTTGGGCAGCAATGTTCCGCGCCATTGACAGACTTTTGAGGTAGACTTCAGGTCCCATCACAGCAGAACCTAAGTTCAGAAAAACACCACCTTCCAATCGTGAAACAGTGTGAGCAAATCGGAGAAAATCCTCCCCCGTTGTCCAACCGATTGCGGCATAATCTGCAGCGGGATGTTGGTCAGTAATGTCGTAGCCGATGCCTTTGTGAACAGTGATAGGCACACCTAATCGATATGCTGCAGCAAACATACTCACATCACGGTGCGGAAAGGATATATCCTCTTCTCCTTCCTGAATTAATCTGCCAATTGCCTCTCCAAAACCGATTTTATCTCGATAGCCCCTAACGACTGCCTCATTCAGATAGCGTCCTGTTTCCTCCCAGTTGCCAAATTTTCCATCTCGGATATATACCTCCACATCTTCAAGCGTTGCGCCGATATGTGCCATTTCAAAATCGTGAATAGCACATGCCCCGTTTGTGGCAATATGCGTTATGACACCGCGTTCCATTAGGTCAATGATGTAGCGAGAGTTGCCGCGCCGCATCACATGCGCGCCCATCATCCATATAACCTCTTTTCTGTTTTGGAATGCTTGGACAATCCGTTCAGCAACGATGTTGAGTCGTTCATTTTCGTAAGGAGGGGTTTCAGCATTGAGGGTATAGATATCCGCCACGGTCATCTTGTGTTGACGTTCAGCGAGCGGCAGGATAGTTAGGTGAGAACGATCAAGTTGGCGCATTGTTTTGGAATTGTGAGGAATGGTTAGATAAAAACACTCTCTATGCTGCAAACTTGTAGGTAACAATTTTAGACATACCTGCTTGTTCCATCGTCACGCCGTACATCACATCAGATATTTCCATAGTGCGGTTGTTGTGCGTGATAATCACGAACTGCGTATTATCTGAATAATCACGAATGAGATTTGTAAAACGTAGCACGTTTGCCTCGTCAAGGGCAGCATCTACCTCGTCAAGAACACAGAAGGGACTTGGCTTGATTTTGAAGACTGCAAACAGCAACCCAATTGCAACGAGAGAACGTTCACCACCAGAAAGTTGTGTAATGCTTTGCGGCCGTTTCCCTGGTGGACAAGCGATAATATCAATACCAGATTCAAGGATATTTGCTTCATCTGTCAATCGCAACTCTGTTTCACCGCCACCAAAGAGTTGCGTGAACACCTCTTGGAAATTGATCTTCACCTGATCAAAAGTTTTCATGAATACATCCCGCGAGGTTTCATTAATTTTCTGAATTGCTTGATGCATGGATTGTATTGACTGCCGAATATCATCACGTTGCGCGATTTGGAAATCCAAGCGTTTCTTGTGCTCCTCATGTGCTTCGATTGCCTTGAGGTTGACTGCTCCCATAG
>JAPPMR010000875.1 GCA_028818995.1 Candidatus Poribacteria bacterium
CCTATAACGCGTCAAAAGCAGCAGCCGACCATCTTGTAAACGCATATTTTCATAGTTTTGGACTACCGATAACTATTTCTAATTGTTCCAATAATTACGGGGCATATCAGTATCCTGAAAAGATGATACCGCTTTTCACAACGAATGCTATACAAGATTTACCTTTGACGCTTTATCGCAGTAGTCACAATCGTCGAGAATGGTTACATGTTGATGACCATTGCCGTGCAATTGCATCGGTTATCCACAACGGCAAGATTGGAGAAACGTATAACATCGGTAGCGGCGTTGAGAAAAGTATTGAAGAAGTTACCGACTTTATTTTAGGAACGCTTGGCAAACCGCAAACCCTGAAAACCTATGTGCCTGATAGACCAGGGCATGATTGCAGGTATCTTTTGGATTCAGCGAAAATCCATCGTGAACTCGGGTGGGAACCGGAAATACCTTTTGAACAAGGTATGCAACAGACAATTCAGTGGTATATTGAAAATCGGGAATGGTGGGAAAAAATCCAGCAAAAGACCGATAAGGACGTAGTGCAAGAAGACAAATGGGAAACGTTCTCTCAACAAAAGAGGTAAGTGTATGAAATTGACAGACAACCAACTTGCAACTTGGAAACGTGACGGAATTATCGTTGTGCCAAACGTCTTTTCGCAGGAAGTCGTTTCTGCTGCGTTGGAAGCAGTTGAGCGAAACGCTTATGATGGGTTATCTTACGCGGAATATCGTGCAAAATGGGACGATAAACTGGAAGAACTTGAAAGTACATATCAAAAAAATAGTCCCATGAATCAACTTGCGGGTCCCCTTGCAAAAGTTTCGCACTTTCCAACAGGGTTAGAAGCAGTGGACACGCTCATTGAAAATGAAACTTATCTGGGAATTGCGCAGCAGTTGTTAGGTACAGAAGAAATTCGGATTAGCTACGGGCAAATTTTTCTGAGAGAAGGGCTAACCGATAAACGTCACAGTGAGCACCCGTGGCAAGGGTATCATATTGATAATGGCACGAATGCAACGTTGCCACCGCATCCTGATTGGCAGCGTTACGGATATATCCTCTGCAGTATTATGTTGCACGATGTTGATTTGGACGGTGCCCCGATGCTCATCTGTCCAGGTTCACAGGACCAACTGGATATGATATGGGAAAAACATCCCGGTAGTGCGGGTGGACTCGGTATCCCTGACTTGCGCGAGTTTAAGGAATTGGCAGAACCTGTTCCTCTCACGGCGAAAGCGGGGAGTGCTATTTATCGGTCAAGTTATATTGTTCATGCTGCGCAGCCGTTTGCGAACAGAAGCAAACAACGGGTATGGATGGGCTATCACTTTCACCGTGCCGACAATGCCAGTTGGTGTTTAACAACACGACCCATCCCACGGTCAAGTCCACATTATATGAACTTTATCACACAAACAACACCTGCTGTGAGACGCGTATTAGGGTGGCCTGCTCCTGGCGATTCATATTACACACCGCAAGCATTAGATCGTTTAGCACAAGCGTTTCCGGGAATTGATTTAGAACCTTATCGGAATAGTGCTTAGGTTATTGCGGACACCACGCCATCACTGTGCCAAAACTGGCAAACATACTGTTCTCGCCACTTGTTAAAATACGTGAACCTTGTACAACGATTCGCGCATCTTGACTTGTGATTTTGTAACTGACAGGCGCATCTTTGGCAATCAACGGTTCACCGTCCGTGTTCTTCAATTTGTCCAACCGATAATGCACCGATCTATGCGCAGGCACGTCAAATTCGCAGGAGACGTTCTCCATCGCAGTGTCTTCATACAGCACCTCTAAGAGACAACGGGTATCTATATCTGCAGTGTTGGAGATACATATAGATTCATGCGAAAAATAGCCACCACCATGCTGCTCCCATTCTTGTTCTGCTGCGGTTAACCCTGCCATGTAGCCATCAGGAATCACCCAAACGTAAGCACCGTCCCCATCTGAGGTATAAGACTTTAGTGCATCCACTACGGATTCTGGGTTACCTTCAATTTCATCTAATGAAATCACCAGAAATCGGGAGTATAGTTGAATTCCTTTTGAGGGACTATGCTCTTTTAGTTGTCCTATTACATTCAAACACAATCTATTTTCAGCTAATATCTCAAGACGACTCACACCTTGAGATATTAGCCAATCCCCAAACGTATCGTTGAGAAGCGTTGTTAAGGTATCATGATTTGAGATACCTGCTTGTTTGTATTCTCGTATCGTTGCGAATAGTGTTTCATAAGTCATAGATTTCTCCTTGAGAGGTTTTATACCATCCAGCGTCCATCAATACCAAGCAACGCCATCAACACTCGCAATAGCACAACCTCTGCCTCGTCTCCAACAAACTGACGATGTGTGTCAATATAGGTGTTATAATCTGCTGCCCATTCACGAAAATAGGTTTCGTATTCCCATCCGTTAGCAGTGTGGCGGAAACTGGATAGGTCAGGGTAAGGCAGTTTTTGATTTAAGAGTTCGTGTAGTTGCTCGGCGGTTGGGAGCCATAAGTCTTTGGTATTTTCTGTGGGGGGTTGAAGTTCCTGAATAGCGGGGTGTTGACACATTTCAAGGTATTTTTGGGGATAGTTATGTTTTTTTGACATGAGGTGGTGAGGTGTTAAAAGAAGATCAAACTCGGTCTTACAATCACGTCAAAACCCACTGCTGTATATGATCAGCAATTGTGTCAATATCAGTTATGGATCCATCTGCAATCTTAAGACCGAGTTCAATGATTGAATCGTCAATGTTTTCTCGGAACGAACAACCGTTCAAAACTAAAAACAAGAGCGCGCTATGTATGCCGACACGTTTATTTCCATCTAAAAATATATGTCCGGTAATGATGTGATGTGCATATACGGCTGCTTTTTGAAATACAGTTGGAAACAGTTCAGTGTCACCAAATCTTTGACTGACTATCTCAACCAAATAGTGTAACTGATTTTCCTTTAATATTTGATAGTCACTTGCGTGCCAATCGGCTACCATCAAAATTTCCGAAATTGTCAAATATCTTACATGTTGCCCAAAATTTTCCATGCTCGCTCATAGTCCTGCCCTATTTTATCTAAGGCAATGATAGCATCCATTGCAAGGTCTCTTGCGACATCCAAATCTTCTTTGGCTTTTTCCCTTTCTCCGAGGCGTAACCACGATCCACCACGATAGTAGTATGCCTCCGCATAGTCAGGTTTGAGTTCTATTGCCTTAGTATAGTCTTCAATGGCAAGTTCGTACTCGTCTTTTTTACTTTTCTCTATCCCGCTATTAAAGTACTTTTTAGCAAGTTCCTGATCCTGTTTTGCCATCATATTTCTTCTCCAAAATGCGAATTACTTGAAAGTAATAATAACATACAAAATAGGCAGATTCAACTAAATTTTGGAGGGTTGACCGAATTAAACTTGCACCGACAGGCATCCTTTAGCGCATAATAACCCTTGCAAATCCTACGGAACCTCATTATAATATCCTATGCCACCAATGAATGACTTTTATTAGGATGAAAAGAATATACAATGAAACTTAGTTGTCTCCCCGTCTCTCTTTACAATGATATCTTCACTGGAAAAAGCACTGTTGCAGACTGGATTCGATTCGGTGCAGAATTGGGTTTAGATGCAGTTGACTTTAGCATCAAGTTCTTCCCACATCGTGATGAGAAAATTGTAACATTAATCCGTTCTATCCTTGCAAAACGCGGTTTAGAGGCATGCATGCTCGCTTGCTATTCCGATTTTACACATCCCGATGCAACGCAACGCGCACAAGAATTAATTGAACTAAAGGCAGATATCGCATTAGCAAAAGCCTTAGGAGCAAAATTTGTTCGGGTGACAGCAGGGCAAAATCATCTCGGTATTGAACGCGAAGCAGGGATACGTTGGGTTGAAGACGGATTTCGACAGGCACTTGACGAAGCAGAAAGGCAAGGTATCACGCTTGCCTATGAAAATCATACCAAAGGCGCACCATGGCAGTATTGGGACTTTTCACAACCCACAGAAATTTTCTTGGAAATCCTCGACGCACTTTCGGACACACCGCTTGGTGTATGCTTTGACACAGCAAACCCTCTCGTCCTGAAAGAAGATGTATTGGGGCTGCTGGATAAAGTTATTGACCGCGTTGTTGTGCTGCATGTCTTTGACATGCGCGAAGCAGGGACATTTGAACCAGTGCGCGTTGGCACTGGTGCTTCACCGATTCCGCAAATCTTTTCCCGAATGAGGCAAGCTAATTACGACGGTTGGCTCAGCATAGAGGAAGCCAGTCGTCAAGGGCAAAGAGGATTTGAAGAAGCAATCCAGTATGTAAGGCAGACATGGCAACAAGCATCATCCGCGTGAAGGTTCACTCATCCGTTCCTGTGCTTGACGAGACAACTCCGCAAGGTGTCCATCGTTTGCCCTCACCTGTTCGAGATGTATCTGTCGTTCCGGTGTAGCGGTGTTTAGCATTTTTTCGCCATATTTTCGATCAATCCAGAACCGTGCTGAACCCGCTATATATGCTTGTAAAGCGTCCAACTTCTCCTCTGGATACCGTTGGCAGAGATTCATCGTGAACATACGTCTGCGTTTACCGCCGCCAAACGCTGCATGTTTGGTATTATGGTTAAACAACACAAGATCGCCAGGTGTTGTCTCAAAGGCGACTGCAGGCACATCTTTTCCGTGTAATTCCCATATCTCTTGACTTTTGCCAACCTGCTGACTCAGTCCATCTGCGTAGTTATCGCCAAAGAGATGACTACCCGGAATAACGCGAAGTGCCCCCGTGTCC
>JAPPMR010000136.1 GCA_028818995.1 Candidatus Poribacteria bacterium
TTGATTTCTTCCTAACCTCGCTAATGTAAAGGTAATTATGGATTTTACTATAAAATAAGAGGACATTTCTTTTTAATGGCGGTGAATATAGTCGCACAATTCATTGCACTTCATACACTTGCTGCTCGGCGCGTATTATAAACGCACCGAGCAATAATGGCCAGTTAATTGTAAAATCTACTATATAAGGAAATTTGTCTATGAAAATAAAAGAAACATATTGTAAATCATTATGGATTCAATTGTTGATCCTCGTATCTGTTGTGGGCATGTTTCTCTGCAGTACTTTCACCTATGCAGAAGATGCTGGAGAGTGGATGCCGGATCCAAATCTCCGAAAAGCGGTTCAACTGGAGATGGGTGTTCCAGAGGGTGTGCCCATCGCACCAGAGGACATAACAAAAGTTATTAGACTCAACGTTGCATCAATGGACATTACAGATTTGACAGGTTTAGAACGCTTTATAAACCTTGAAAAACTTTTTGCCCACCATAACCGCATCGAGAATCTTCGCCCGCTTGCGAGATTGACGAATCTCGGAGACCTGCACTTAAGTCACAACAATATAGAGGATCTTCGCCCGCTGGCGGGATTGACGAATCTCAAAACCTTGACATTAAATTACAACAATATTCCAGATGTGTCGCCCTTGGCAGGGCTGGTCAACCTTGAAAAACTGGAGTTGTGGTACAACCAAATCAGAGACATATCCCCGTTGGCAAACTTGGTAAAACTAAAGACTTTGCTGCTCAACAACAACCGGATTGAAGACATCTCACCGCTTGTTGCCTTGACAGGTTTGAAGCAATTAAGTGTAGGCAACAATTGGATTGTTGACCTTTTACCGCTCGAAGAACTCCCCAACACAGAAATCCTGGATTCTGAGAATAATCCGGGAAGTATCGTCGGAGAATGTGAGTTACCCAAACCCTCAGTAATACCCCGGATCCAGGATCGGACGTATCCATCAGTCTCCGGTTCATGGGGTTCTATCCGCAACCGCCCACTTATACTGCCAAAGTTGCCGTGGCACGAGGCACACGAGGCTATTGCCTATTTCGATATCTATTTTTGTTGTCCTGAGGTGCCACTTAATCTGAAGTTCAAAAATACTAACGCTGGCGTTTATCTGATTGGCGACTTCCAGGCAGCTAAAGCACGGCGAGATGCGATTTTGGCGTTTAATCCGAATGCAATACTTTTGGTTCCGGTCATATATTACAGTTCGGTCCAACCTCACGAATATCCAGATGATTGGCCCCTTTGGTTGAAAGACGAAAACGGTAACCGTATTATTGACATTTGGGGGGATGCCCTCGTGGACTTCACACTCCCAGAAACGCAAAAATGGGCGATCGATCAGGCGAAGACGATTGCAGCGTGCGGATTGTTTGACGGTATCTTCTTCGATCATTGGGATGAGGGTCAAAGACTTCATGGACTTCGGCCCCTTGAAGCAGAACACGTCGCACGCGATAACATCCTGCAAGGCATTCGGGATGCGGTCGATGACGATTTCTTGATAATGGTGAATACCACCGAAGAGAAAATTCCGAGATGGGCAGAATACATCAACGGCACGTTCATGCAAACATATCCTGTCTTGGAAATACCAAGAGAGGATATTACTGATTCAAGACAGATCATCCCTATTGGCTATACACTTGTAGATATTTTTGAGATTGAACAAATCCTGATTTGGGCAGAAACACATTTCCGTGAACCGCGGATTAATGTGTTAAGTGGGGAAGGGGTGATCAAAGAGCCGCCGGAATTTCCTCGAAACAAGCAATGGATGCGGCTTTTCACAACGATGAGCCTGACACTTTCAGACGGCTATGTGGACTTTGATAGTCCGGTGGATAGTGGTGGTGATGTTTATTGGTATGATTTTTGGGATACTGACCTCGGCACACCTATTGGTGAGAAGGCACAACCCTATGAGAACCGCGACGGACTCTACATTCGTGAGTATACCAACGGCTGGGCAGTGTATAACCGCACTGGTAATGCACAGGAAATCCAACTCCCCGGAAAAGCCACGGGTGTGGCAAGCGGTATCACCAGTTTCAAGCATACCGTCCCCGATTTAGATGGAGAAATGTTCCTGAAAACTGGGGTAGATGCTGATGTTAACGGTGATGGTGTTGTGAATATTCAAGACTTAGTCATAGTGGCAAATGCGTTTGGCGAAGCAGAACCCGATGTCAATGGTGATGGTGTTGTAAATATCCAAGATTTAGTTATTGTTGCAAATGCTTTTTAAAGATTGTAAAAATTATAAGAGTACGTTAATATCTCTACAAGTGAGATACATCACTACATTCATCAACGAATAAGGAGAAAGATATGGCAGTTTTTCTACATACACGGGTTCGCGTCAGCGACCTTGATCATTCTATTCAATGGTATTGTGACCATTTAGGTTTCAAAGTTTTGAGTCGGAGCGATAAATCCCCAGCAGGAAACCAAATCGTGCATCTCGAACTTCCGGGCAACGCACACACTTTGGAGTTAACCTATTCACCCGATTTTGATCTTCAGGTGCAGGAAGACCTGATGCATTTTGCGATTGGTGTCCCAGATATAGTCGAATTTTGCGATGGTTTGGAGAAAGCAGGATTGGAAATTTGGCCGGATGAGTGGCGCAAACAGTTCACTTCTGGTGGCATGAAAATGGCATTTATCACTGATCCGGATGGTTACGAGGTTGAACTCCTGGAACGCAAAGATGCTTCTGGTGATCCACTTGACGTGCTTGAAGAATCTTAGGACTTATATGATTATGTGTCATAGTAGGCACGATTTCAAATCGTGCCTACCGAAGTGAGAGACATTAAATTTGGTGATTAGAAAGGAAATCTTAGACGAAAGGCCAGAACTGATTCCATGCTGTCATCCAATCTTTTGCGTGGCTCTCAGCTGTGACGGGTCCCGTTATTTCAACACCGGGTCGTCCTTTGAAGTCTGCAAGTTTATCTACGCTTGAAACTTCAATTTTGATCGTTGTTGGTTGAGCAGGTATGTATGGACGAACCCTTGTTAAATCTGAGAGGGCATCTTTGGCTGCTTCTTCTATCATCTGACGGGCACGTACGGGTGGGATCTGTCTTGCGCTGTATCGACTGAGTCCCTTTTTAACAGCAACCGTTGGCAATGCTTCACCGAGTAGTTCTTTGGCTTCTCTACAAACTGCCGCATCCCCTGTAACAAGTGCAATCGGAACACCGTAATGCCCGTTGAGAGCCGCATTTACACCGGTTTCTCCAACAAGATCATCATTGAACCAAAGGTTACGATATCGCACAGTAGAAATAGTATGGCACAACACACCGTCGGGAGTGTTGTTACGAGCATGCATCCCGATAAGCAAACAAGCATCACACCCATCTTTCCACATGTCGTCAAACCGTCCCCATCCGTGGTGTGCCACCCACTCACAATCTGGATGTATTTTGTCTGGTATAAGCGAATTAAATGTCCAACCTTTTCCTGCTCCGTGGCAATCCACAACAACAATCTCCGTAGCACCCGCTGCTTTGGCACCACGCACAGCAGCGTTGATTTCTTCAGTATAGAGGAGTCTACCCTCTTCAAACATCGCAGCACCGCCATCAACCTGATCCCACACAACAATGCCGCTTACACCTTCCATATCGGACATAATCAATACGCGCACTATTCTATTCCTTTCTTATTTATGATTTTGTGTTTTAGTTTGAGTATAAATCAGTCGCACTTTAAATTCAAGCATAAATGGAGCAGTATAATTTGGATTAGGTAACGATGATAAGTAGAATGAATTATAAAAATATATTGACATCTCTTCTGTAGGAGCGATCTCCGGATCGCGACGAATGCTTTGATAGCAGGGAATCGGAGTTCCCTCCCGCCAAATCATGCAGAATACCAAACGCGTATTCTGCCAAGCGCATTTGGCGTTGATTTGGCAGAATGCTAAAAGAGCATTCTGCGTTGATTCACAACTCAAACGTCAAGTTAATTGTAAAATCCACTATATATTGCCCACCCCACTGGACAGTAAGGATATGAATGAATAAAACAAGAGGTGATTTGACTCAAGGTAGTCTGCTACGCCACCTATTGCAACTTGCAGTGCCGATAACGTTCGGCTATATCCTACAAGACGCGTTCAATGTTATTGATATGATTTTCGTTGGTAGATTAGGACCTGCTGCAATCGCTGCCGTTGGGATAAGTGGCAATTTGCTAAGGTTGATTGCAGTGTTCTCTCTCGGTATTTCAACGGGTGCTGGGATTATGGTAGCACAATACCTCGGTTCAAGAAATTACGCGCAAGCGGGACACGTGGCGATGCAGGCAATTCTACTCGCATTTTTCTTTGCAATCGGTATAGGTCTTATAGGCTACCCGTTAGCAGAAGTCGGTTTACGTGCAGTCCGAACAACAGACCCGGAGGTGATACAACTCGGCACAACTTACATGCATATTATTCTTGTCGGTATCAGCACGATGTTCTTGTCAATGACACTTGGCTCAATCTTCCGTGCTGGCGGTGATGCTGTTACGCCTATGATTGTGCTAATTCTATCCACATTGATTAACATTACACTTGATCCACTGCTGATTTTTGGACTTTGGAAATTCCCGAAATTAGGTGTAGCAGGTTCGGCTTACGCTACACTCATTGGCAGAGGAGTTGGTGTTATTATTCTACTATTTCTCTGTTTCAGCGGACGTGCCCCAATATCGTTACGAAACGTACAATATCGTGCTGATCTTGTAGAAATGCTTGACATTTTAAGATTAGGCATTTATAGTTCTATG
>JAPPMR010000348.1 GCA_028818995.1 Candidatus Poribacteria bacterium
TTCCTCTGGCGCAATATAGTCTGGATTATCTATTGGGGGAAACTTTTCTGCCGATTCTATTCGCATTTCAATGTCGCGAATGGCAGAGAAATATTCATCCAATTTTCGCGCATCGTTTCCGCTGACTTGTTGGATTAAGTCTTTTGAATCCTGTCTCACAAAATCAAGGATACTTTTTCGTTCTTGATCGCGCTGTAGTTTTGCAGCGTTAGGTTCGGTAGAAAATAGGCGTTCAAAAGCGAGTTTCGGATTAACTTCTTTCGGAAGCGGTTGCGTTGCAGACTTCCATGCCATCGTTGTTGAATAAACACAGCTATAACCGGAGTCACAATTGCCTGCTCTGTAACCGGGATCAATACCAAGTTCAAGCGAAGGTAATCGCGTTTGATCACCGATATGTGAAGCAGCGGCTTGGTCAACAGAAATTCCTGCATGAATGTCTGTGCCACTTGTTTTGCGCGGTTGTGCGCCTGTGAGGAACGCCGCCATTGCTCTGGCATGATCACCACCACCATCGCCATTTGCACGTGCTTTATCTGCCGTCAATCCACTCAGAATTAACGTTTTTTCTTTTACATTTGCAAGCGGTTTTAAGATGTCTGTGAGTTCGTAGTTTGCGCCTACTTGTGTCGGTGTCCAATCCTCCATAATTTTTCCGTTGGGAACATAGAGGAATGCCATCCGATTCGGTGTTACTTGTTCTGTTACCCCTTTCGTGGCTGCGGTTGCCCAATTTGTGAGTGGACCCATCGATTCTAACCACGGTAGGGCTATGCTGATACCTAATCCGCGTAAAAATGTTCGACGTGAAAGTTGTTTTGATGTTTTCATGTATGTTTTTACTCCTTTGTACCTTGTCGCGATTGAAGTAACCTACGGAAACTTCTCAGCCCATTGTCATTTCTTTTACCACATTGGATTATTTTATCATTGATTTGAAACTATTACTATTATTATGATTGCAGCTATTATAAATAGAAACCAACCCCACCACCTTCCGGAATCACTTTCTTCCAATTTCGTTCGCGTTTGAGTTAATTGACTTTGTAAGGAGTCATATTTTGTTTTTAGTTGATTGTAATCATCCTGTGTTTGAGTTAATTGACTTTGTAAGGAGTCATATTTTATTTTTTGATTGTCAGCATATTGATTAGTAGAACCTTCGGAGATGTGTTCGTGGGCTTTCTGTTCTATAAGTTTTTGAGCCCGATCATATACTGCTTTTTGTGTGACGCGCCTCTCAGCTTCTTCTTCTTCTATACGATCTTCAGCACGCTTCTGTATGCGATCTTCTATTTTACTTTCATCTTCTATGAACTCGTTTACGAAAGAACAAAAGGTATGATGCTTAATTGGTTCAATCTTCAGACGACCAAAGTTTTCAAAGTAATGCCAATGTTTAGGATCGTCGCTATTGGCAAATATTCCAAGTCTTGTGTCTGTTACGCTCAAATAACTTTTCAACTGCTCAATTCCTGCATCTTTATTACGTCCTTCTTCTTTACATTCAACAATTGCAATAATTTCGCGATCTTTATGAAGAACAAGGTCCGCTCTACCTGTCGTAGAAAATACTTTAATTCGATATTCCCTTTTAATTTTGTATAATCTTGAGGGAAAGCGGTACTCTTTTTTAAAATAGGCAACAACCCTTTCTCTAATTTGATCTTCAGTGAGTCTAACCTTATACATTGTAGTACTATTTAATGCCCCAACATATCCAAGTCAACATCCCAATCTAAAAAAGCGGTGCTCCTTGTGCTTCAACATAAACCGAATATAGAGATTGACTCGCTGTCATAAAGAGTCTATTCCTTTTAACGCCACCGAAACAGATATTGGAACAAATCTCTGGGAGATGAATCTTACCGATAAGCGTTCCATCTGGGGCGAAGATATGCACGCCATCGTAGCCTTCACCGACCCAACCTGCACCTGCCCATACATTCCCATCAGTATCACATCGCAACCCATCAGCATTGCCGGGTGCTGTCTCATAAAACACCTCTTTTTTACCTAACCGTTCACCGTCTACGACATCAAAGACAACGATGTTTTTTGGCGTTCCTGTATCGGCAACATAGAGTTTTTTATAGTCAGGAGAAAAGCAAATACCGTTTGGTTTATCGGGATCACTCGTTACGACTGTGGCTTTCCCAGTATCTGGATTGAGACGGTAGACAGAAGTTGGCAATTCAAATTCTGCCTTATGTCCTTCGTAATTGAACATGATACCGTATCCGGGATCGGTAAACCAGATATGTCCATCGGGATGGACAACGACATCGTTTGGGGCATTGAACCGTTTGCCTTCAAAATTATCTATGAGTACAGTAATCGTTCCGTCATATTCGGTTCGTGTAACGCGCCGTGTGCCGTGTTCGCAACTGATGAGTCTACCTTGCCTGTCACGCGTATGTCCATTGGTATAGTTAGACGGTTTGCGATAGACACTCACTTTTCCGGTGGCTTCCTGCCATTTTAGAATACGGTTGTTTGGAATATCGCTCCAGAGAAGAAACCCACCATCGCCGAACCAAACAGGTCCCTCCGACCAACGTGCACCTGTCCATAACCTTTCTACAACAGTGTTTCCGATTTTGTATTTTGCGAAACGCTGGTCAAGGACTTCTACCGCAGGGTCTGGGTAACGTTTTACGACTTTGCCATCTGCAAATGTGTCTGCCCAAGATGTCAATGGTCCCATTGCACCGATACAAGGCAGCGCAACGCCTACACTCAGGCTGCGTAGAAACGATCGACGTGAAAGTTGTTTTGAAGTGTTCATAAGATATTCACCGTTGATGTTTAGTTTAGCATACGTAGGTGTTTTTGTCAAATTAATATCTGATCCAAGGTTGTGTAAAGTTTTGGCACAAAGCATATTATCGGTTGAGTTTCGCTTCTCTCTCCCCGATCTATACATTGAATTAGAGCGTATCTCATAAATAGGATTTGTTGGTTCATTATCAGTTGTTTCTCTTTGTAGGAGGGAACTCCGATTCCCGCCCCGTCGCGATTCGGAGATCGCTCCTACAAGATTTTGAAATCGGGCTTTCAAAGCCCTCCAACTATTTATAAGATAGGTTGTAGGACGTTTGCACGTCACATTTAGGACGTTACACGTCACATTTAGGACGTTTGCACGTCACATTTAGGACGTTACACGTCACATTTAGGACGTTTTGCACGTCACAGTGACGTGGTAAAACCCAGTCAGGACAAGGAATGTGACGTGATTTTTCAGCTTTTTTATTTTTTCTTCTCTTTTTCTTTAGAAATTTTGCGTATATTGAGAACATTGTTTAATTATGTGATAATAATATTAACATAAAAATATTGGTTTGTCAAGTTAATTTTCTAAAAAATAATCAGGGACGAAACTTTACACACCCTCTAAGCAAATTGTGAACTACTGGAAAATTGATTTGTCCTGCATTAGATCCGACGAAATATAACGTTCACCATACATAAGCATAATCCGATTATGGATGAAGTCATATTTTGCGGAAGAGCAGGAACGGAGTTTATCTGGATATACGAGGTAAAATCCGATACTTTCTGCTAAATCCTCGTTCGGATTATTTTGGTATGCATAATCCGTTACGAATTCTTCTCGATTTTTAGTCGTTGACCAACCCGATTCACTTTTTAAATCTTTTTGCCAACCGCCAAGTTTTGCCCAATCCTGTTTAAGCTGGTCAGAAAACAGATATGTCCATAAAAAATGTGACTTTTCATGCGCAATTAGGCGGCGAGTATCATCTGGAAAATCACGAGTAAAAAGGGTTTGTGAAAGTTCAATATAACCTTCGCTTGTCCATGCTAAACCGGGTGCTCTAATCTTATCATCAATTCTACGTACGACATATCTTAATTCTGGAATTTTATGTAGTGCTTGAGGGAATTCCTCAAGTATTGATATGAAAAGCATCAGGTCTTCATTTTCAAAATCCGAATAGTGTTCTGCTGTCTCCTGTGTGACGCGTTGGGTTAACACATCATAAGAAGGTATATCTACACTGCCATACCTCTCTTTTATTACCAGTTTGATTGCCTCTGTATTTGTTCCATTTTCCGTTATGAATTGAACGGCAGCATAAAATAAGCGTTTCTCTGAAGAAAAACGCTGTACAGAACCTTCAACTGGAAAAACATCACTATTGATAGTAACAGATTTCAAACTGTTTTGAAATTCTATCTTAATATCTTCTTCTAAATCACCACTTATTTTCCATATAGACGGGTGGAAATTTAGGTCTGTAGAGAAGGATTCAAAGATTTTTAAAAGCGGACTCGCCTGTTTTGTTGTCCACGTAGTGTCTAAATGGACAGAATATTTCTGTTTGAGCCTTAAAATCGGATCGTCGCTAAATGTCTCTAAATGAACTGTATAACAACCTATTAGAAAAACTGCGATGGTAAAGAGAATAACATTAATAATTCGCATTATCAATTAGCCTCTGTGCCACGTCTTAATCGAAACGGATCGCTTTTAACGATTTCTGTAATTAGAACGGAACTTCTATAATCGTTTGTCTCAAGCGCAGTGACTATGCGGTCAATAGTTGGTTTGTCATAATATTCTAACCCTCTACCTAAAGCAAAGGTCAACATTTTTTCTGTTAAGCATCTGGCAAACTGAGTTTTTCTATCTTTAAGAATCTGTTTTAAGTCTGTTATTCCTTCAAACGAAGTCCCATCAGGTAATTGTCCGGCTGTATCAATATCTTGTTCCCCGTCCTTTGTTCGGAACTTACCGAT
>JAPPMR010000118.1 GCA_028818995.1 Candidatus Poribacteria bacterium
AATCGGAGTTCCCTCCTACAGTTCAGATGTAAAGTTAATTATGGAATCCACTATAATTATTATCTCATTTACGGTTGTTATGATTGTAATGCTTTGGGACACAAACTTGCTTTGTGCTACAAAAAAGAGAGATTATATGTTAGAAATGGTATAAGCTCTTTTGTAGGTGTGCTTACAAAGCGCGCCTACCGGCGAAAGTTTTCTGACAAATGCAGGAGTCCCAACGGTACAAAGTTGATACTTATCTGATGTATATCAGCAAGACATTGAGCGAGCGTAGTGATAAAGGCCTCGTGAGCGCGATCTTCAACAAAGATACTGATATTATACATCAAGATCCCCTCGCATGACGCGTTTTGGAATGGACATCTCATCTTCGGTTTGGAATGCTTTCTCTATATCCAGTTTCGGCCATAGCGATTTCAACCGTGTCTTAAAGGGCTCAATTTCTGTCTGACCGTCCACCTTGCGACAGACGTGCAAAAATTCTGGAGGAATAAATTCCAGCAAAATCGGTGAATGTGTCGTCACAATGTACTGAGTCCGTTCAAGAAGTCTACGAGCGTCCAAAAAACTCGCGATTCTATCAATCTGGCGCGATTGGACACCATTTTCTTGATTTCTTCCTAACCTCGCCAAATTACCCAATTTATTTTTAATCTTCATCTGAATACGCTTATTAACACTTTAACAGCATCAGAAAGTTGAACATCTACCTCAATACTGAATGACACTTTTCCTTTTCCAAGAGACTCTTGATACCTTCATCTCCAAAAGTAAACGATTCCAGAGTGTGTCCTCGGTACGGAGGGTCAAATGCTTCTTCTAAAGTTTGACAAGTTGTCATCCGGGATAGAAGTTGCAAAGCATCGAGAAAATTGCTTTTTCCAGAAGCGTTAGAGCCAACGAGTACACAAAGAGGTGTGAGATTTAGTTCAAGGTCCGCAAGTGATTTGTAACCTTGAATTTTGATTCGCTTCAGCATAGTAGCGTGCCTCCTTGTTCAATATCCAAGACTCCGCAGATATTCTCGATTGACTACCGCAGCTTCAGCAGGTGGGCGTGGTGGATACGGACGGTCAAGTTCAACTGAAACCCATCCATCGTAATTGACAGATTCAAGTCCCTCAAGCACTGCTTTAACATCAAGGCCAAGGTTACCTGCACCGAGTTCTGCAAAACGCGCCTTCTCACCGAAACGTTGCGTCCGATAATCCCATGTTTCCGGGTCGTCCGCATGGCAATCTTTGAGATGGACATGTCCAATCCGATTACGCAAGAGTTCGCTCTCAAAAACTTGCATCGGGTCGCTACCCGCGGCAAGCATGTGTCCTGTATCAAACAGCAGCCAGAGACTCGGTGCTACTGCCAAGAGACGTTCGGCATCATCAACCGTCTCAATCAGGGTGCCGAGATGTGCGTGATGGAAACCTTTAATTTGGTGCGCATCACAGTAAGCGAGGATATCGTCTAATGTTCGGGCAGCGTTTTCGATATCTGCATCGCTTGGATTTGCACCACCCCATTCTCCACGACGAAGTCCGGGAACTTCGGCAGCATTGTTGCCAAGCGTAATGTTGAACTTTATTCTGTCAAGTCCTGCGCCACCCGCGTTGACAATATGAAGTCCGAGACTGCGTGCCAGTGTTGCCATTTCAACCAGACTTTCTGCTCCTTCAATTGGCACACTTTCAACGCCTTCCCAACCGGCACCCGCGACTTCGCGTAATACTTTTTCTGGATTTTCTCGTTGTTCCCCACCAAACTGAATTAGATGACATGCGAATCTTAATTTGCTCATTGTTATGTCTCCTTATTTATTGTTTGTTAAGTGTTTTTAAAGCTACTTCAATCTTTTTGATCGCCTTTTTCTCTGCATCTAAGGCAGCACTGATAGCCTCCGTTGCTTCTTGCTTGATGGATTTTGTGAAACTATCGTTTTCTTTGCAGAGGTTTACCAATTTCACGACTATTTTGATTTCTTCATCGTAAAACCCTGCCGCATCGGATAGGGCTTGACTTGATACTTTTGGAAAGTGATCAGCAATTTCGCGGAGATATGCTGCAGCATTCTCACGCATTTCCCATAATATCCAAGCTGAATGCTCTGTAAACCCGATATCCACATCGCCATTCTCCAATGCTTGTTTCCAAAGTTGGTATGCAGCAAATCCTATGGCATCAACTTTGTAAGGGGCTTTTTCCAAATCAAACCGCGTGCCGTGTGCAAAAGCGACAGCGTTTTTGAGTGATTTAACCTCCAACGCCATTCGATCAAACGGTTTCTTTTTACCAAGCACCATCACACAATACCAACCAACAGGGTCTGTATATCCGAACTGATCATAAGGAACGGTATACTCGGTCTTATAGTGCTGATGACGAACGGAATATGTTTTCTCTATTTCATCGTAGCCGACAAGCGATCCCCATCCATAAGCACTCACGCCACTATCCCGCTGCTCAACCGTCATCGGTTGCCATGCAATCGCGGGGATTCCTTTGTCAATACTCGCTTTGACCTTTTCCCATGTCTGATTTTTAATATTTTGAATCTCTTTCAGGGTTGGTGCTGGCTGTTTTCCCTTGAGTATGACTTGAAATTCCTGAAATTCATAACCGATGTCTGCAATCATTTCCCATAGCAGCCACCAATCTATGTTGGCTTGTTGCCAGACCGCGCTGTCCCCTGTTTTCATACTGAAACTGAAGGCGTGTCCAAATGTACCGGTTAAACGTGGGATTGACCAATCTTTTCCAGCTGCTTTGAGCATCGGATGTAATGTCCCGATAAAAGTGCTATCGCCTTCTACCGGTTTAACTCCCTCAAGTACCTTTTTCTTGAACACTTTTTCTTTATGAAAAGAACCTTTAACTTGTGCCTTAGCGGGACCCACTGATCCAAGAGTGAGGAACACAGTGAGACTTAAAAGAGTAAGGAAAACGCTTCTTAAAACTGAAAGCCTAAAATCCATTTCTGCTGGGCGGGACAGGCATTTGATCTGCATAATCTGTTTAACAATTTATATCAGTCATAGGCTATTAATTCTTAGCTTGTATGGAAAACCAATGGAGTTTTTACTTGAATATGTAGTGCCAGTGGTGGAATTGACCGTAATCAGTTGCAGCGGCTAATAAGTCGGGCGGAATTGTCTGTTTAAAACTATCTGGGATAAACATACTTGTGTTTTTGCGGTTCTCATGAAAAATACGATTTTGCGCCGCACGAATCGCATTGTGTTGTTCCTGGACAGATAACTGAGACTCAACAAATCCTTCAATCCACAATCCACGATAGGTTAATGTGCTGACAGGTATAAAACGGACATCCTCCACTACGTTTGTAGCAGATTCGCAAGCCAAAGGATCCCACAAAAGAAGGCTAAGCACTTGAGCATTCGTTGTAAAACCAACCTTGGAAAATGCCCGCTGGCTTGCATCGTTATTGACACGGATTGATGCCTTCGCCCAATGTGCGCCCAGATAAGAACCATAAATTACAGCTTCCTCAATCAGAGAAGTTCCTATACCCTTTCCACGACTGGTGGCACGAATAATGATAGTATCTATTTCCCACCGAGGTAGCGGTTCAGGGATTAAAAAAGCAGCAAGGAAACCTGCCACTTCGCCAGTCTCAAGTGCAACAAAGACCTGATGATCAGGCGACGAAATGTGATCAACGAACACATCAAAGAGAAGCGAATCTCCCCATGCCTCTTGTAAAATTCGGTGGATTGCTTCCGCATCATCTGGCTGTGCTAATCTAACATCTAACATACCTTTTTCTTTTCCTGAATGTTCCATCGTTAGAATTAGATAGCATTCGTTTGTTAGGTACAGTGCAGCTTCCTAAGTTCAGGGTTTAAACGAAATCCTTCCTCACGTTTTTGAGCCAAGTCTTTCCACGTGGCATCACATTCAATAAAGTGTTTCAAAACTTCCTTAGCACCACGTACAACGGGCGATCCGTGACCGAAACACACAAGATCAAACTCAAAATGTAGCAACATTCTGAGGGATAAGCGTGCTTTGTTGATATCCACCAGATATTCAGGCGCGTTAATTCCAACCTTTCCATCTGGAATGCCCTTGTCCTTTCTGCCACCACTGAGCAGATCACCAAAGATGAATGCGCCACTGTGAGATCTTAGGTAAAAACTGATTTCCTCACCGTGGCGGACATTCGGCACACGCACGACTTCAATGAAATCCCAAAGCACATCTCTGTCAGCGAATGTCCTATCATAAGCAAATTCAGCTTCTTGCACCTGATTTTCATGAAGCAAGACCTCACATCCCCATTTTTGCTTGAATTCTGTTAAACATCTTTCATGATAGGTACAAGTTAGCATTAAATGTGTTGGACCACCAAGTTTATCAAGCCATTGAATCTCACCTTCTGAGAGTGGAAGTGGATCTATCAACGCTCGGATACTGTTACTCTCGTCGCACACGAAAAAACTATTCCAGTTATATGCTTGATTCCGCGCTGCACCGTGAATTTCTGCCCAAGTAAACAGATTGGGAGTCAATTTAGTCAACATCTCTATCTCTTTTGATCAATCCCCAAGTCGTTGCAGCTTTGTCCAACGGTGATACGCTCAAGACCTGATGCATATCTTGCTGAATCTCAGCTTCTGTCAGGACGCGGTTATAGATGACAAATTCATCAAGCATTCCCTTATAGGGCCAAGGCCCATCTAACCGATTGCCAAACCAGTGATCTGATTGAGAAGTTGGAATTTCGCCTTCCAGTTTATGGGT
>JAPPMR010000443.1 GCA_028818995.1 Candidatus Poribacteria bacterium
CATCAGGTCATTCCAATACGGTGACAGCTGGGACAGTGCATCAGGCGGAGGTCACATCCACGGCGCCGATTTATGGTGCGCGGTTGTATGTGAACAGCACCACAATTAGCTGGTTTGGCGGAAGCAGTGCCAAAACAACGAAGAGTTTAAATTTGACTTATACGTTCCCATCTGATGCCAGTGGTAGTTATACGATCATGGCACGCGTCTATCCGTGGGATGGTGACACGTATGGCAACTACACGGATTATAGTTATACTGTTACTATTGGAAGCAGTGATAGCACGACAACGCCCACAAGCACACCGTCAACGCCATCAACGCCTACTTACCATGCGTGTGGTATCCATGAGTCCACTGTATCGGGCGATCATTCTTGGATAACGCCGTCGTGTGGCGTATCCGCGCACGCGGGCTATGCGTGCCAAGTCTCATCGGATCATAAGTTCCCTGTGACGTGTCCGCACAATAGCAACGGACAGAGTTGTATCTACAGCACTTATTATCCGTGTTCACCGCATACACACGCGTATCCATCAGCACCGCGTGAGCCGCGTACGCCGACATCGCTCAGTGCGGCTATCGGCAGCACAAGCGGATCCATTGATCTTAGTTGGACTGCCCCCGCCGATGGCGGAAGTCCCATCACCGGGTATCAGATCACATACTGCAAATACGATAACGGATGGAAAAGGGAAAATTGGACAAGCTGGAGTTCAACAGGCAGCACAAGCACTTCCTATACCGTGACAGGCTTAGAAGTCGGCGGATTCTATAGATTTCGGGTCAGAGCTGTCAATAGTATAGGTAGTAGCAGAGTTTCAAGAGTGGCGCAGAAAATCGTTCAATAACACAACCCTAATCATTTCACAGGCAGATATCCTTTATTGGGTATCTGCCTTTATTTTTTTTGAGTCCACGCTTGTCCGAGGGAACTCCGGGGAATGCCATACGCGCATTCATACCCGGGGAACGCCTATAGGCGTTCATACCGTTGATTTCTTGATTTGGATTCTCGACTATTGTCGATCCTAACAAAAAGGCGCGATTTCAAATCGCGCCTACATGCAGGTATCCGATTGTGTTATGTAAAAGAAGGTTCAACCCAACCGTAAGCCCCATCATCGGATTGATAAAGTAGGTTCACCTGTCGCGTTTCAGAATTTAAAAACATCAGCAATGATTCACCTGATGTATGAAGTTCAGTTGCAGCTTCGCTCAATGTAAGCGGTTTTGCGGCGAACTTCTCCGAAACTGGGACGATAACCGGAGGATCTGTTGAGTCGACATCTGCCGAGATTTCTGGTGCTTCTGGATTCAATTGCGCTACTACCTCGCGATGTGGTACATTATGACGTTTGTCTTTTACACGTTCTTTGTGTTTACGAATCTGGCTCATAACCTTATCTGCTGCACCATCTATAGCGGATATAACTTCATGTGTTTTATTCTTTGCGTAAAATGATACGCGTGGTGCCGTAACTATTATCTCAGCTTCAAAACGATGTTTTTCTGCTTTAAGAATAACATTGAACTCTTGCATCTCTCCGAAACGAGATTCGATTTTTTCAGCACGTTTTAGGATATAATCATGAAGGTCGTCAGTAATTTTTATGTGATGTCCGGAATAGGTAATTTTCATAATGTGCCTCCCGCATAAATATCTAAAATTTGAAAATATTTCTCTGATAGATTATATAAAAATCATGAGGTCAATAACAATTCCATTGTCAAAAGTATGTCTAACGGAGCGAAGTTAAGTTTTTTTTCTTTGACGAGAAGAGAGGATGCCAAGTTCTTCACGATATTTTTGCACAGTCCGCCTTGCAACAACAATACCTCGTTTTTTTAATGCCGAACTTACCGCTTGATCGCTTAAAGGTTTTGCTCTATTTTCTTTACGTATCATCTCATGAATTTCGGCTTTGACCTGTTCAGCTGATACAGAACTACCTTGAGTTGTTGCTAATTGATTACTAAAAAAGAACTTTAGAGGATAAGTCCCAATCGGTGTCTGAACATATTTTTTACTTGTAACTCGGCTGACAGTTGATTCATGGACACCTGCCATGTCGGCAACAGTTTTTAGTGTCAAAGGTTTGATGCTCTGGGGTCCTTGGGTTAAGAATTCAGACTGAACTTTGAAGATAGCTTCCGTCACCCGTTCAATCGTACGACCACGTTGTGCAATACTGCTCAGCAGATCCGCTGCATCATTATATTTTTTTTGAATCCATTTTTTCGTCTCTGAATCTAAAGCCTTACTATCATCACGCATTAGGTTTACGTAGTAAGGATTCATACGTAAACGTGGAATATAGTTATCTATCGGCAAAATATAATAGTCTTCGTTATTTTTTACTATCTGCACATCAGGTGTGATCCCTTGGATTGTTTCTGGTGATTTAACCAAATCTTTGACAGATGGATCGGAAAAGTAACGCCCTGGGTACGGCGACAAGGTGCCAATCCATTTTGATGCCTTAAGAATCTCATCTCTGTCTACCTCAAGCTCCTGAGAAATCGCAACCATTCGATTATTTAATAAATCCTCTAAATGTTGCTCAACAATCTCTTTGGCAAGTTCAAACGGAACATCGTCATCATACGGAGTCACTCCATTATGTTTATGATGCTCCATTTCATGGTACCGAATCTGTATACTCAGTGTCTCCTTAAGGTCACGAAAAGCAACACCTGCTGGTTCAAATGTCTCTTGTACAGTGTGCAGAACTGTTTTTACTTCAGACACTGTACATCCCACCTCTACTGCGATATCTTCTAAAGTAAGTTCGTAGAGATTTAGTTGACTTCCTTCGTGTTTTACGGTATATGTTTTTTTGCTGGCGGTATCAACGATTTGCCAACTTTTAGATTCGCATCCGTTTTCCAATTTTTCCGGGTCTTCTACAATAGTGTTGACTTCAAATAAAAGTTCTTTGGCTTCTTCTTTCGATTTTTTACCATTATTTGCAATAGGACTGAGGTTTTTTGATAATGTTTTCTGTAATTCTTCTGATAGACATTCATTTTCAAAGTCAGCAGCAAATTCAATAGGGAGAGAAAACAACTTTAACTTTAGTTGACCATCATCGTTCAGATTTCCAATGATTAATTCGCCGATAGCACGTTCTGTTTCAGTGAAAGGTGCTAACTGGAGTTGTTGAAAAAGATAGTTCTGGAGAGAAACTGCCTCGGCTATGTCTGGTTCAGGAGCATTGGGATCATATTGCTCATTTGTTTTCGTCACAGGTGCTCGCATGTCGTCAAACACGGAATGCCAGTCAATATCAACAGAAGTATCCTCGTGATTTGTATTTTCTTCAGGTTTGTTCCATTCAGATGCTGGATCATAATCTTCCATAGACAGCGCTGTCTCAGGCTCTTCTTCAATTTCTAAAAGCGGGTTTTGGTTTAACTCTTGGTCTATAAACTGCTTTAACTCAAGCTGCGGCATCATAAGCACCTTAATTGCTTGTTGCAACTTCGGTGTCATGACTATTTTCTGTTGTTGAGTCTGAGTTTGCGTAAGTTTCGGTTGCATTCTCATCACGCGGCACTCCAATAAATCACTATTAGAACGTTAGCGTGTTGTGCCTGTAAACGCCTTATTATAAAGTAGTTCTCAAGCGATAACCGATGCTAAGTTCTTCTATGAGTTGTTTTCCTCTTTTGCATAATGAAAGTTATGACCGAAATAGAGTTCTCTTGCCACTTCGCTACTGAGAAGTTCTTCAGGCGTGCCTGAGAGCGTAATTTTCCCGTCTGCTATAAGATATGCACGATCAACGATATTTAAGGTTTCAACTGCATTGTGATCTGTGATAAGGATACCAAGATTCCTGTTTCGCAAGTGTAAAATAAGCTGCTTGATATCAGCAACTGCAATTGGATCAATCCCCGAAAGCGGTTCATCTAATAAAATGAATTCTGGTTGTGCTGCAAGGGCGCGGGCAATTTCCGCGCGACGGCATTCTCCGCCTGATAACGTATAAGCCTTACGGTTTAAAAGATTTGAAATGCCAAGTTCATCTGTATATTCCTGTATGCGCGTTTCTCGCTCATCTTTCGGTACACCGCGCGCCTCTAAAATCGCTTCAATGTTCTGTTTTACCGTTAATTTACGAAAAATTGATGTCTCTTGTGAAAGATACCCTATACCGAGCCGTGCACGTTTGTACATCGGCAAGAATGTTATATCTCTGTCTCCATAAGTGATCCGACCAGCATTCGGACGGATAAGACCGACTACCATATAGAATGTCGTTGATTTTCCGGCACCGTTTGGTCCCAACAAACCTACTATCTCGCCCTGCTGTAACGATAGACTCACTTCGTTAACGACAATTGGACCGCGCCGCGTATACCTTTTCACAAGGTTATGTGTTTGTAGTTCTGTTGCCACGTTGTTTTAACCTGTGTCCTCCATTGCTTGCAATTAGCATTTTGACTGACTGACATTCGAAAACCAACTACCAGATATTATTAGACATTATAACGTTTTAATTGTCCGTAGTTTCTGGTCTCTCATAAAATCTAAAGTTCGTAGGTCGGGTAGAGCAACGCGAAACCCGACAATATAAAGGTTTCAAGGCAAACTGGGTGGTTTTCACAAGGGAAATCGCAGGAACAACCTACGCTTTTGACAATAGTGTTTAAGTGCCAACATGTCGGGTTTCGCAAGCTCTACCCGACCTACAATCACCTACTTTTAGCTTATATTTCGGTCTGAGCGTTATCAGACACTTCTGATTAAATCA
>JAPPMR010000808.1:0-504 GCA_028818995.1 Candidatus Poribacteria bacterium
AAAGAAATTACCGAAATATTTATTTAATCTTCATTTAGATTGTGCCTGTGAGGACACGGGGAATACCATAAGGCATTCATACCTTTGATTTACTGACAGTTTGCGCTACAAAATTTCGGTAAATAATGAACTATTCACGATTAAAAACGGTATCTGCATGTCTAAATCTTATAGGTAGCAACTTGGATTATACGATAAAATACTTGGCTTATAGAAGTTCTGAATCGCAGAGGTCCTGCTATGGACACGAAACGCCGCAGATGTTTTCAGTTGGAAGATGCTAAAGGGAATAAACTTGCCACCGGTGTTATCTATGATGAGGGCAATGTTCAGGTGTTATGGCGAATAGATTGCGGATACACCGCTGAACAATATGCGTCTCTCAATCCAATTTTAGATTTGATGCCAGAAGTCGCTGTGCTTCGTCTCCAAGATGTTGAGTAAAACATCTCACTTATTAACGGAGTCTGCGGTCAGCCAATTTGATGATTTGCCCACTTTCTT
>JAPPMR010000808.1:514-4757 GCA_028818995.1 Candidatus Poribacteria bacterium
CATATAGCCGAGTCCATCTAACGTTATCCCTTCTTGATCATCGCCTGGCAATAGGTATCGCTGAAGGCGTGTCCCATCTCGTTTGAGTTCAACAAAAAGGTTTGTTGTATCGCTGATTAACACGAGAGAATCTGCTTTAGCATTATAGGCGAGTCCAGAAATATCCAAGAACTCCATCTCAAAGAAGCGGATAATATTAGCTTCCGCTTTTGCTGCTTCGGAGGTGAGAAGCGGTACAACAACTTCACATATAACTGAAGGTTCTCCGCCAGGTTTGCGACTAAATGATTGATTGCCAATCCAAAATGTCCCACCCTCTGGGTGTGAAGCATCCGGAACAAAGGCAATTGCTTCTATTCCCATACCCCCTTTTTTCAGAAGCGATTTTCCCTCAAAAGTCCGATTGACTTTAAACTCCCGATGGATCGTGAGCGTCTGCGGATCAATTTCCAAAATAACTTCTTCATCCTCAACAGCAACATAAAGCCATCCAGTTGTCGGGTTGGTCGTAATTCCTTCAAGGTCACGCGCTTGCAGTGCCTTCGTTTGGATAACCGTGCCATCTGGACGAATTTCATGAATATCCCCACCATCGTCCACGACGAATAGGGTCCGCCGTATCGGATGATAGGTTACACCAGAAGGTTCAGCGATTGTCGTTTTGCTGATGTTGCCTACCCAAGTGTATGGCAGTTCAACTGGCATAGAAGCAGCTCTCTTTTTCCGCTCGGCGTCTTCTATCCTTATAAGAAAGTAGACCATAAACGCACTGATAAACATAAAGCCGAATAAAGCAAAAATTTTGTTATTGCGCATCGGTGTTACCCTCTGTCTTTGAGTAAAGATTTGTCAAAACATGAAGTCGCGAAGGAACAGTCCGAGTGTTTATTAACTATTACACTTGATTTTCAAAAAACCGATAAAGAAACCTTCCTGATAAATAAGGGCATTATTATGAACAACTATGTTGTAAAAATCTATCATATTTTTTGTGGGATGTCAAGGGTAAAAAAATACACTGAGCAGAACCATTCAATTCTCCAATGATTTCTTTACCAAGACTCCGAAAAATCGTGTCAACCACCAGGTTGACAACAAAATGCACCCTCATCCAAGATGCAAAAAACGTATCATCCATAGGTGTAAAGTAAAAAATGTTGGATTTTTCTTGTTGGAGGGTTTAAAACCCCGATTTAACTGCTTGAATCTTGAAATATTGGGCTTACAAAGCCCTCCAACAAGATGATATGTCCTTAAGTTTACACTTATGGATGCAAAAAAACGTATCACCCAACTTTTCCTGCAAACTTATTGTCCATATATTGGATATCTATTGTTCCGAATACCGCATAAACCTCTGACCATCACCTATAATCAAGTATAATATCAATATGAAAACACAATCACTCCCCAAACACAAATACAGCCAGTACACAAATCTAAAGCAAAACATAAACAAGAAAATGCTGCTCAAAATTATACCAATTTAGCCATAATATTCAAAAATCGTGAAAGTTATCCCTGTCATAATTGCAAAAAAAGTGCAACAACGAAAAATTCGCTATAAACCCAATAACAGACTGGACTTAGAGCGAATTTAAAAATCATACCGTGGTATGAAAAATCATACCGTACGGTATGATTTTAGTTGTAACGAATTCCAATCGCGGTAGTAGAAATCACAGGATCGCGACTTACGACTCAAACGGATAATAATTGGATACATATTCGGATTAAATCGCATATACTGCCCTGCATTTCTTATAGAGTGTGTAAAGTTTTCAACATAAGAATTCTTTTCTATTGTTGGAGGGTTTCAACCCTCCGAATGCCAAAGGCGCATTTGGCGTTGATTTGGACAGATGCCATAAGGTATTTGGCGTTGATTCTGTTCATACCGTTGATTTCTTGATTTGGCGTATGAGACGTTGATATGGATAGATCGGGCTTATAAAGCCCTTTAACAAGAAAGCTGACATGGTTAACCTAAGTTGCCACAGAGTAGCACAAACTTTTAGTTTGTGCATATTAGTCCGCAAACTGAAAGTTTGCGCTACAATATTTCACCAATAACGGACTGTTCTCTATTAAAAATGGCATCTGTGTGTCTAAAATCTTATAGGTAGCAACTTAGGTATGGTTAATGCCAGAATATTTACACACCCTGTTTTCTTTTTCCTTGACAAACCCAAAATTCAATGATATAATAAATTGTTAAACAAAATAGATATAATAACCTTCAGCGAAGGGAAGATAAATGGCGAGCACACCGAGGTTAGTCGTAGAAGTCTTTGAACACGTCAATTATCACGGACGCAAGATAACCCTCGTAGAATCCATCCCGAATACAACCGAAATTGGTGCTCAGGACGTAATATCTTCTATTAAGATATACCAGGGCCCTGGTTTTAGTGCGTCTCCGAACTATAAAGCGATTTTTCATGAACATGATAGATATAAAGGCAGACGATTAGTTTTAGCACCAGGATTCTACCCGAACATCCATGAGATACCGTACAATTTCGGTGATGCGATCACATCTATAAGTTTTAGCCCGGCTGCACATCCGACTCCGCCGGTGTATGGGGCAGTTCCTGTCGTCATAGAGGTGTTTAGCGATGTGGATTTCAGTGGACGGCGGAGTCTTCTCATGCGCGATGTCAGTTCAATGTTCGAAATCGGCATGAATGATATGATCTCTTCTGTCCGTATTCAGCGTGGCCCGAATTTTCCCTTCAGTGGATGCCATATCATTTTTTATGAGCATGTGAATTTTGAGGGACGTAAGATCAATATAGACCTAAACTCTCGCGAATTCAAGAAATCCGTCAGGAATCTGCGTTCCTTACCCCATTCACAATCGTTTTCCGACATCATCTCCTCCATAAAAATTGTGCCATTAGGTGTCTTTCGCGTGTTGATTGTCGTGGGCGACAATCAAACGGGTGAACCTGCTGTTTTGCAATCTCTCACGGCGCTTGAAGGTTTAGAATTTCAATATACAACAGTCCATGTTAACGACAACCCTGATAACCGAGGCGACTCAAACAATGCTATAAAACTCTCTAACGTTTCGCTCTCCAATTATGATATTATTTGGTTCACCTGGTTTGCCACCGGGCATGATGGAGAGTATTTTGTTGAAGACGCTGATGATGCGATCAAAGACTTCGTTAGAAAAGGTGGTGTTGTGTGGACATCCGCTATGGATAATCATATCATAAGACCTGATGGTGTCAATATCACCGAACCTACATGGAGAGGCGATTGGATGCCAGTAGATCGTCATCCTATTGACGTCGTCAATGCTGAGGATGCTAACGTAACGATTACCGAAGACGGTCAAAAAACTGGTATGTTTACATGGCCCCATAAGATCAATGTTGATAATCTGGTTACAGATGATCATTGGGTTACCAATGACCCAAGTTATCGAAAGTTGGTTGTTAGAGAAGATAATGGCGGACCTATAGGCATTCAGTTACAGTGGGGTGACGGATATTACGTTGGTTTTGCCGTAGATACACGGGATGCTCATAGAACCGCTGTCGCTAAACCGCTAATTGAAAATACACTCTGTTATCTTGCGAGTCTCGCGTGGCAAACCTCTCCACGCCAACCGCTCAAGGGACGTTATAGGACAAATCAAAACAGTGACATAATCTTCGAATAAAATAATTTCTGAAAGTAGTGTTTACAATAGGAGAAATTAATGCGTCTCATTCTTGCTGTTATATTTTTAATTGTCGTTGTATGTGCCATCGGGTATTTCGCCTATAATTTTCTGATGCCGGATGGTGATCCAAATGGTGATCAGAACCAAACCAACGAATCTAATGTCTTGCGGTGGATGGGAGTTATAGCAGTTGTCTTATTTGGAGGTTTGGCTGCTTTTATAGGTTCTGTTATTCGCTATAGGATACCGAAAGCAGATATCGCCTTAGTCAGAACAGGTGGTGCGAGAGAGAAGATTCGTATCACTGGTGGTCTCTGGGTTAACACGATTATTCATGAAATCAAAGAGATCTCTCTTAACACCATGCGAATTGAGGTAGTTCGAGAAACCTCTGATTCTTTGATTACCAACGACTTCAACCGTGCTGATGTTGAAGTCGTTTTTTATCTTAAGGTTGACCCAGAAGAGGACCCCATTTTAAAAGCCGCTCAAGCCCTCGGTGATAAATCCATGACACCGGAAACTATCCGAGAACTAATTGAACCGATGTTGGATGGTGCCATAAGA
>JAPPMR010000389.1 GCA_028818995.1 Candidatus Poribacteria bacterium
GTTGACACAGAAGATGCTCACGGATCGCTATTCATTTTGCTGCCTATATACCGATTTATCAAATCCAACTTCCAACAGCATCTACACCAAAATCGGTTATGTGCCAATAGGAGATGCGTTGGCATTTAATTTTTCCATCCAATAGTTAGGATCAAAGCATGAAAACCACGAGACCACGACAATATTGGGACGATTACGCATCCCGATTCAAAAACCGAAGTTTAGCGGAAACCTACGAGTTACGACCACCCTATCCAGAGGAAACGTACAGTATACTTTTAAGTCTGCTGGGAAAATCGAGAGGCAAAGTCTTAGACGTAGGATGTGGTCCAGGGAAGATAGCACGGTCACTGGTCAATCACGTAGACGGTGTTGATGCGGTTGACTTCTCACAGGAAATGATTCAAGTAGGAAAATCGCTCTCCAATGGCAATCACCCTAAACTTCGGTGGATCATTGGATCTGTTGAAGATGTTCAGTTGTATCCGCCTTACTGCATGGTAACTGCAGGAGCAAGCATTCACTGGATGGATTGGAACGTGGTGTTTCCAAGATTCAAGAAAGTCCTGACAACAGATGGCTACCTCGTAATAATTGATGGGGATCGTCCCATTGACGCACCTTGGCAAGAGGCGGAACTTTCATTGATCCGTAAGTATTCTACGAACAAACACTATGAGGAAATTGATCTGGTTCAAGTACTCGCTGATAGGGGTCATATACACCTGATTGGAGATAAACGGACAACACCGGTCAACTTCTCGCAACCACTGACAGATTACGTTCAGTCATTTCATTCGAGACAGAGTCTGTCCAAGGAAGATATGGGAGAGAGAAATGTCAGTGCCTTTGATGCTGAATTATCTCAAATCTTGTCTGATTTTGTTGATACTGATGGATTCCTTAATTTTCAATTAGAAACAAGGGTAATTTGGGGAAGACCTTTGAGATAAGACGAAGAATTATACACTGACCTATGTTCAAGATGAAGTTATCGCTCCTTGGTTCCTTCAGGAAGATTGAAGCGCATATCACCATCAATACAGAGTATGGTACAACCACACCAACCCCACCTTTTGTATTCCCCTTTTCCACGAGAATATATCACCTGAGTCAGTTGTTCGTCAGTAATCTGGATTCTATAAGACTTTGAAATTCTATCACTTCCGGCAGGTATCTGCAACCGCTTAATCTTCTCTTCATCATTTGCAATTAAATTTACCTCTAACGACTCAGATTCACTCAAACCGAAATAGCATATCACATCGTATGTTCCATTAGGGAGTGTAACACGAAAAACCCCATCTACCTCTCCCAAAATGCTATCTTTGTGCATCTGTTGATCTTCAGATTCACTTTTAAAGTCATCCAGCTCCGACTGCGTAACCCAACCGTATTTTCCATCAGTGAAAACTGTATCCGTATACACCGGGATAAATCCCGGTGCTGTCTGAGAGTCACGGGGTTGCATGTCAAACGCTAATCCAACCACTCCTTTCCACAGTTGGGTGTCCGGTAAGGCACGTTTGCGGCGATATAGACGATTGTAGTCGCTGGAATCAATCAAGTCGTATTCTTCTTCTAAACCGTCAACATCATCATATTCTGTTCGCCATACAATGAAGAAGTCTGCAGGCAAATCCTTTCGCTTATATCGCAACGGAAAATGATCTGTATTCGCCTCATAGTTGTTAAGATAGGCGATCCCTTTTTTCACCGCAAGCAGACATTCAATGTGTCCGAACGGTTCAACGTATTTAGGTTCAAAACCGAGTGAGTCAGAAAAACCGTTCCACTCCCCAGGTATACTTTCAAGAATTGTATGTTTTTCATCCATTCCTTCCAATGAAAGCGCGTTCGTAATGTCACGATTCAGCATTGTGTATGTATGGACATTATATCCGAGATGCCATAAGGACAAGACAATGACGATTCCCGCAACACCATAGTTGATGGAGCGATGTAAGTTGATAGAGAAAAATGGGAGCAATACAAGAAATATGTACAGATGAAAACGATCATTTAACCAACCTCCGCTAAAGCCGGACCAAGGGGATATGAAATACATTGCTGTAACGAGAAATGCCATAATCAGAAACCCATCCGTTTGGGTTATAAAACGCGTCCAGAGCCGTTCATCAGGGAATTCTGATTGCTTTTGATTATCCCGAACTCTATTGATAACTGTAAGCACAAAGGCAAAGCCGAAAAGTGTCAACAACATCCGTCCGATGAGCACATGATCGTCCCGAAACGAGACCAAAGATTTCATAGAGAAAAAATAGTTTATGAGCCATTCAAAACCTCTATGGTCACCTTCACTCCCGTGGGCGTTAACAAGGTAAAGATAGTAGGAAAAGAAGATTAAGTAAGCAGGCAAAAGCGTAGCGATAAAAATCAATGTAGGTTTGAGTTTCGTCACAGCATGCTTGAATAAACTCATTGGTGGATGTGTTGTTTTCTTATAACCCCAAACTTCGTGTAAAATATTGTAAATCGATAAGAAAAGCGCAAAGAATGTCAATGATATGATAAGCAATGCATAGGAGTGGTAGTGGGTGAAGTAAGTTGCCAACAGCAATATGTAGATGACTACAACGTTTATCCAACGCAAATTTTCCTTGACTCTCCACCAGTACCCCACAGTGAAGAAAAACAGGGACATGCTAAGTACAAAGTTGTAGAATCCCATGTGAAGTAGGTAGTTGTAAGCAAAGATAAAACCGACCAGTCCGAAAACTGTGTTCTGCTTCTGTACACCTTTTAGGAAATAAAAGAGAGACAAAGGTAAAAGACCGATACAAAGCGTAAGCACAATCTTTTCACAAATAAGAGGCGGAAAGATGTATAACAGTAATAGTAGAAGTGCGTGGGATGTCCAGTTAGGAAAAAGGGTTGGGTTCAACTCATAGACTTCCCGTAACCGATAGTTTTCGTGATTGTGGTATTCCTTCAGAACATAAGCGTTATAGATGTGACTTGCACCATCCTGAGTGGGAAAATACTTAAAACACCAGATGGGTAAAAGATGAATTACCAACAATGCAATGACAGTAATGTATCCTATAGACAATCGACTTACTTTCATTATTCCTCTGAACTCGCTAATGTAGTTGTTTCCGACCCGTTTGAAATTCCATTAACAAACACAAAAGTAATACCACATTCAGTTGGAAAAGTCAAGCATAGGTTCTGATTTTTCTTGACTCATCCTGATAGAAACATTATACTCACAGTGTATTGAAATGTTTTGCCTGAGATTAAACTTGAACAAAAGCATATTGGAGAGGCAGTGGAAATTCCAAACATTTTTCTTATCGGAGAAGATTCACAAGCAGGAACTTATGTGCTGCGAATTCGAGTTAAAGAAGATACCGAATTACAATTTGGACGATTTAAGAAAGGCAAACTGATTTCACTTCTCGCTGGTGACTACACCTATGTTGGTTCAGCACTATCAGAAAAAGGTTCAACTTCACTTGCACGACGACTTGTGCGACACGCAACACGCAGTGGAGACAAACCACCACACGCTATCAGAGATGAAATGATAAAACAATTCCGAGAATGTGATTTGGGACCGCCCGATCCGCTACCTAAAAGCGGGAAAAAATTGTTTTGGAACGTTGATTTTATGCTGGATTTAGAATTAGCCGAAATCATCAACGTTATAGCAATCCGTTCTCCTGAACGTTTAGAATCTACAATTGCCGAGTTCCTTGAACACAATACAGACACACAAATAATTGAAAAGAGTTTAGGTGCGAATGATGCCCCGCGCAATACTCATGTTTTACGCGTCAACGCAGACGATACATGGTGGGCATCTATAGCGAATGATATGCAAGAAAACTTTCTATCTCGTTCAAACGATACTGGAACTTAAAACTACTTCCGAGGAAAATATGCACGACCCACGACTTGATAAACTTGCAAACGTACTCACAACCCACTCTACCAAAGTCCAACCCGGTGAATTTGTCCTTATTGAAGCCATTGATATTCCGCAGGAGATGGTAATTGCCCTTATCCGTGCTGTGCGAAAAGCAGGTGGAATCCCACTCGTTGAACTTAAACAAAACCGCATCCAACGTGAAATCATTCTTGGCGGAAACGATGCTGGTATAAAACTTATCGGTGAATGTGAAATATACAGAATAAAAAAGGTTCAAGCGTATATCGGCATACGCGGCAGCCACAACATTACCGAGTTGTCTGATGTTCCATCGGAAGCAATGCAGCGTTACCAAAAGTATTGGCTGCGTCCACTCAACGATATCCGCGTGCCACAGACAAAATGGGTTGTGTTGCGTTGGCCTCTACCGGCGATGGCACAGCAGGCGAAGATGAGCACAGAAGCGTTTGAAGATTATTATTTTGATGTCTGTACGCTTGACTATAGTAAAATGGAACGCGCAATGATTCCTCTCAAGTCTCTCATGGAAGCAACGGATCAAGTCCGCATCGTGGGTGAGGATACTGATTTGCGGTTCAGCATTAAGGACATACCGGTTATTCCGTGTGCAGGCGAGTATAACATTCCCGATGGCGAGTGCTTTACTTCACCTGTGCGCGATTCTGTCAACGGCACTATTCATTTCAATACACCCACAATCTATCAGGGAACAACTTTTACTGACATTCGTCTCCACTTTGAAAATGGAAAAATCGTTGATGCATCTGCAAATAATACCGAAAAGTTGAATGCTATTCTTGATACAGACGAAGGCGCACGTTATATCGGAGAATTTGCCAT
>JAPPMR010000061.1 GCA_028818995.1 Candidatus Poribacteria bacterium
TACACTTGTCGCCCCGCTGGGGCTAATGTTTGATACTATATCATTATTTTTCTTTGACCTTGCTGACTGAAGTAACTCGTAGAAAAATGCTTTTGGCAGCCCCAGCGGGGCGAAATGTTTATAGAAATGCAGCGTTCCAGAGTACTGAGCCCAGCGGGGCGACAGGTGTAAGCGTTCTAACAAATTTATACGGCTAACATTCTTTCGTCAAATTCTTGAACAATGTGTAAATTGTCCAAACTATAGCAAAATCTACCATATAGAGAAAAGGAAGTGTATTAATATGAAGTTGAACATTTTGACTTCCAAACTAAGTATTGCCATCGCAGCACTTTGTATCGGTGATTTCTCGCTTATATTCCAGTTTGTTATAAAAGGCTTTGAGTTTTCTTTTTGGTACATTGGGATTTACATAGGGCTTTGGGGTGGGATGTCGGCTGCAATGATAGAATGGGAAAAGGCAAAACCAGATCATCCGGATATTCCAAAATATAAAAGAATAGGAAACCTTACAATCTTATTTGGATTTCCTTTTATAGTATTGCTTCTTATCGTTTGAACGAACACTTGTTTTAGGGTGTTCATTTTGAAATGGGACAACGGTTAAAATCGTATCAGGCAAGTATCCGATTTGGATATCTGCCTTTTCTTTTATCAAAATCCTCTACGTTAGGATGAACTGCTAAAGAATTAAATGGCTCTGGATTGAGAAACGAAAACTATTAATTGATAAAATTCTGTTAATTTGCCATAATACCTTAAGTTTGGGGATAACCATTACAAAAACATAACAGTAGAACACACGGGAAGAAGTTCTAAAGGAGTTGCAGAAATGTTTCAAACATTGACAAATAACAGAATTCACATGTTATCCGTAGTTCTATTATTCTGCCTTGTTTCATTGCTATTTACTTTCTTACCCATCATGTGGGTGGAAGCACAGCGAAATGAAGCAACGGTCGCTGGAAATTGGACGTTTGATGATGGCAGTGCCAAGGATAGTTCACGCAAAGGATTGAATGGCCAGTTTGTTGGGGATCCGAAATCCGTTAATGGTATTGTTGGAAAAGCATTGCAGTTTAATGGCAAAAGCGATGCTGTTAATATCCCGGATTCTGTTAATATCAACACTGGTGGTCCATATACCAACCGAACGGTCGCAGCATTTTTCAAATGTGCTGACATTAGTAAAAATCAGAAACAAGTGATTTATCAAGAAGGCGGTGGCACACGAGGTTTAGCCATCTATGTGCACAACGGTAAGGTCTACGTTGGAGGTTGGAATCGAGCAGAGTACAATTGGGATGGTGCTTGGCCATCAGTGAAAATTCGATCGAATCGGTGGCATCATGTTGCCTTAGTCATCCGGGATGGCTCTGATAGAGTCGAGAAAGATAAGTTTGAAATGTGGTTAGATGGTAAACTCATCGCTAAAGAAAAGGGTGGGCAACTTCATATGCATGGCAATAATATCTCAATCGGACATGTTACTCAGAAGACGGTCTACCATGACGGTATTCAAGAAGGCAACAATGTAGACTGGTTCAGCGGTGTCATTGACGAAGTCATCGTCTACAATTCGGCATTTGACAGGGCAGATTTAGCAAAAATCGCACAACCCTTAAGTGTTGAACCTAAAGGAAAATTCACAACTACGTGGGGATACCTGAAATCTAAGCGAACTGAAAATTAGTGTGTATTTCTATTTGATTTTTATTTGACAACCCGCCTCTGAATATAGTACAATATAATCCTTACGAAATAGATATATTTTGCTTAAGTCGATTCAATTCTGACACGAGCAGCCATCCATGGACGTAAAAACATAACTCTGGGTCGCGTGAATGCGTTATCGGGTCGCAGGTTCGACTCCTGCCAGCAGGTGAAGTGTGTAATGCGAAGCCTGCTGTAGCTCAGCGGTAGAGCGATGTATTCCGATTCTTATCCAGAGTCGTCATTAGCGGGCCGAAGTATTACTTTACCATATCCGTTAGTGTCGCAGTAATATGCGCCTAAGTAATACATCTCTTGTCCGCTTTACGAAAATTAAAAATATATACAAAATTCCACTCTGGGTCGAGGGAATGTGTTATCATAATGATTTGGTCACAGGTTCAAATCCTGTTAGCAGTAACCTGCTATAGCTCAGTTGGTAGAGCAAATCAAAACGTATTCCGATTCTTATCCAGAGTTGTTTTGTGCGGGCCGAAGTATTACGTTAACTTTATCAATACACGCTAAGATGCACGTAATATACACCTTGCCCGCTCCTATGTAAAATGAAGGTATAAACAAAATATCACTCTGGGTCGCGTGAATGCGTTATCGGGTCGCAGGTTCGACTCCTGCCAGTGGGTTGCGTGTCATGCGAAATCTGCTGTAGCTCAGCGGTAGAGCGATGTATATACCGCATTTCGGTTTCTTATCCAGAGTTACCGTTGCACGGGCCGAAGTATTACGTTATCTTTATCCCAGTGCCGTAATACACACCTTGCCCGCGCTCCATAAAAGATGTGAAATCATGAGTTATTTACGTAAATATTCTCCGCTACATCCCCACCAACGGCAGCAGTTAGACGAACAACAGGTCCAAAATTCTGCTGGTGGATACGCTTATCCTGTTTCTATCTGGACAAACTTAGACAGGTTTCTAATTTTAGGAACCGAAGGAGGTTCCTATTATGCAGCAGAACAGGACTTGACAAAGGTAAATGTTGATTCTGTCAAGCAGTGCATTGCCGAGGATGGGGTTCAGGTTGTTGAACGGATTAGGGAGCTTTCTGTTTCCGGACGCGCCCCGAAAAACGGTCCAGCTTTATACGCATTGGCACTTGCTTTCACCCACGGAAATGCAGCCACAAAACAGAAGGTGCAAGAGGTATTCTGTGACGTGGCGCGTATTGGAACACACCTTTTCAATTTTGTGGTATTTATAGACGGTATGCGCGGGTGGGGTCGCTCATTACGCCGGTTAATCGGCGATTGGTATCGCACAAAGGACGATGATGCATTGGCATATCAGGTACTGAAATATCAGTCTCGCAGCAGCTGGCGGCACGCTGATGTGCTCGCGAAGTGTCATTACGGTGAAAACCGTGGTATTTATCGTTGGATGAAAGGACTTGATACCGGAAAACGAATTGTGCATCGCGGTTTAGAAGAGAAAAAAGTTTCTACCGTTTACGATGCAACCGATGCTTTGCCTGAACTGCTTGCTGGATATGAAGAACTAAAACTCACAGAGAAACGTGCAGATGTGATTAAACTCATTGAAACGCATCAATTTACCCACGAAATGGTGCCAAATCAGTGGAAGGATGATCCCGATGTTTGGGCAGCGTTATTGGCTAACATGCCTGTGATGGCAACGGTGCGAAATCTCGGTAAGATGACACAGGTCGGTTTGCTGAAACCTTTTGCGCCAGAGGTGCAGACTGTGTTGGAGAGACTTTCCGCTGAGGCGATTCAGCGTTCGCTTATCCACCCTATCCAAATTTTGATGGCATTGACAACATACAAGTCTGGCAAGGGAGTCAAGGGCAGTTTGACATGGGAGCCTGTCCCACAGATTGTCGAGGGTTTAGACGCTGCATTTTACATGGCGTTTGATAACGTTGAACCGAGCCAAAAGAATACTTTCTTAGCACTTGATGTGTCCGGTTCGATGATATCCGGTGCTGTAGCGGGTTGCGTAGGACTTACGCCGAGAAATGCTTCCGCTGCAATGGCGTTGGTGACCGCCCGCACTGAACCGAATTACCATATCTTCGGATTTTCAGACAAATTCGTTCACATCCCGATTACCGCAACCGACAGATTGGTGAGTGCTATTGAATCAGTTTCTGGATTACCGCATGGTCGTACCAATTGCTCGCTACCTATGCTCTATGCAATGGAACACAAACTTGAGGTAGATATGTTCACGATCTACACAGATAGTGAAACTTGGTATGGCGATATTCATCCCAAAACGGCATTAGACATGTATCGGCAAAAAATGGGACGATCTGCAAAGTGCGCTATCGTTGCGATGGTAGCGAACAATTTCTCAATTGCTGACCCGAAGGATGCTGGTATGCTGGATTTTGTCGGGTTTGATACTGCTACACCTGCATTGCTTAGCGACTTTGCGAAAGATGCCGAAATTATTTCTGAAGACGCGTAGCAAATCAACACTATTACTAACATTCGCAGTTTCGTATTGGACATCTATAGAGGTAGGTGTCCTTTTTTATTTATAAATTACGAATATCCTTGTTGCAAATTTAATGACAAGTGTGATACGATAACGGTATCAATTCAAAGGGAGGTGTAGAATGAACCAACACGATTACAACCTCACCGATTCGGAGATTAATTTCTTCAAGACATTCGGTTATTTGAGTTTTCCGCAACTGATGGCGGACAGGATTGAGGCGATTCAGGACGCGTTTGAAACCGTCTGGGCAGAACGCGGCGGTGGACATAACGGCAAACCGCACGAAGGAACAGCGCGCTCTTGTATTGTGCCTTTCATTGATCAGAGTGAAGAATTATCATCGCTGCTGGATGACCCACGGATTCTGGCAATTGCGAAAACCTTGCTCGGTGACGATTTCAACTACATGGGAAGTGATGGCAATTTCTATGTCGGTGATACAGGATGGCATTCTGATGGTGGACATAAACTGGAAGACCCAATGCACATAAAGATTGCATTCTACCTTGATCCGCTTACACGGGACACGGGGGCACTTCGCGTTATTCCGGGT
>JAPPMR010000822.1 GCA_028818995.1 Candidatus Poribacteria bacterium
TATAGGTATCAGTAATAGTCGGGAATCGGAGTTCCCTCCTACAAAGACGGACCATATTCTGTAGGCGGTGAATGCCAAAATGGCATTCATACCCGGGGAACGCCCACAGGCGTTCATACCGTTGATTTCTTGATTTCGATCTCCGAATCGCGACCTATACCCTATACCCGCAATTTTTGAGTGGACAGACCAATAGGTAAGATTTGATGCCTTACCCTTATCACTTTATAAAACACTTCTTAATGGAGAATTGAATGTCAGAACAGAAAAGCCATAAGGTTACGATGCTCGGAACTGGACTCATCGGCATGTTTTACACGATGACGCTCCATAATCAACGTGGTGCAGACCGCGTCCATAGCGTCTATTCTCGGCGCGAGGAACGCGCAACTGAATTTGCCAAAGAGTGGAACATCCCTAACGCAACAACCGATTTAGCAGAAGCGATCAACCATCCTGAAACAGATACTGTTGTTATTGGATTGCCCAACAACCTACATTTGAAAGCGGTTGAACTCGCGGCGGAAGCGGGCAAAGCAATCCTCTGCACGAAACCGCTTGGACGCACCGCTGAAGAGGCAAAATCGATGTTAGACATCGTTGAAAACGCAGGCGTGTTTACGGGTTATCTTGAAGATTTGGTTTATCCACCTAAAACACTAAAAGCGTTGGAATCCGTTCAAAACGGTGCGCTTGGAAAGATTTTATGGGTGCGTTCCAGAGAAACACATCCTGGTCCCCATAGCGATTGGTTTTGGGATTTAGAACAAGCAGGTGGTGGTGCGATCGTTGATATGGGATGCCACTGCATTGAGATTATCAGAAACTTTGTTGGGAAGAACAACAAACCGCTTGAGGTGATGTGTTGGGCAGATACGCTTGTACATCCGATTGATGCTGAGGACCACGGCATCGCGCTAATCCGATTTGAAAGCGGCGCGATGGGACAGTTTGAAGTCGGTTGGGCATTCCGTGGTGGGATGGATCTACGCGATGAAGTTTCTGGTAGCGAAGGAACAATCTGGCTTAATCACTGGCTCCGCACAGGTTTTGAGATGTTTACGGCTGTGGGACAGGGTGGTTATGTCGCTGAAAAAGCAGAGAGTGACACGGGTTGGCTCTTCCCTGTTGGTGATGAGGTTGCCGAACTTGGTTATCGGGATATGTTCCTTGACATGTTCAATGCAATGGACGAAGACAGAGAACCGATTGAAACCTTTTATGATGGCTATGTCGTGAACGCTATCATTGATGCCTGTTATAAATCCGCGAAGTCTAAACAGTGGGAAGCGGTTGAACTTACGGTCTGGCGCGGTGAAGCGGAAACTGATGACGCGCAAGCAGGAAAGCCTGATGCTGATGAGCGATATGCTCACCTCAAAGATGAACGGATGCCAGATGGAAGAATGAAACGCATCTTTAGAGATCGTGAGACAGGGGAAATTATTGAACGGGTAGAGGAATAAAGGTTACAATAATGAATGTAAGTTGGCTTGAATATTGTGCCACAGACGAACAACTCAATGCTTTCAATGATAACGGCTACCTCGTTGTTGAGGACGCTATAAGTTCTGAGATGATAGACGCGTTAGAGAAAGTCGCAGACCGAGTTGATGCTGAGGAACGCGCCAAAACAGGACTGGCACCGCACAAATTGTTGTCAAAGTTTCGCACTGTCATTGAAGACGATATATTGCTGGAACTGCTTGACAACAAGAAGGTTTTTCCACTGCTCTGGGACATTTTAGGTTGGAACATCCAACTTTACATCTCGCACCTTATCATGTATCCTCCCGAACCTCCTGAAACAGAGCGTGTTGAAAAAGGGGCACATTGGCATCAAGACGGTGGGAGACCTGTGCCGGAAATGGAACGTCCACATCCCCGACTTTCGCTTAAAGTGAGTTATTGGTTAACTGACGTTACACATCGGGATAACGGGGCAATGCGTCTCATTCCGGGTAGTCATAAACTTGATACTTTGCCTCCACGAAATAGTCCTGATGACGACCCTGAAGGTGCGATAGATCTGATTGTCAAACGCGGTACTGCTGTGCTTTTTGATCGACGGATGTGGCATTCACGTGGCTGGAACTTCTCCGATGTAACGCGAAAGGTTCTGTTTATGGGTTATAGTTATCGTTGGTTGCGGGGTTTGGATTACAATCTGATGCCGCCTGAAATTCTCGAAAAATGTGATCCAATTCGGCGGCAGTTGTTAGGGGATGGTGTGAATATAAAGGGGTGGTGGCAGCCTACGGATGCTGATGTGCCGTTGAAAACATGGATTAAGGAGCATCGTGGAGAGGAATATGTGCGGTAGAAGTTTTCGTCTGAATCCGTTTCAAAACAATGGATTTTTTCGGGATTCAGGTACATATCAAAATAACGGAAACAGTGCTTCCGCTAATGTTTCTAGTGGACTATAAAAATAATTCTACTTTTATTTTTTAATTGCAGCCCATTTTGTTGTTAGTTGAAAACTTTTTGGATAAACACTTAAATCAGTTTCATTTGATTCTATTTTATTAATACAATGTTCACAAACTTCATCTTCTTTTTCATTTAAGTTTTCATTTTTATTAATATTTATATTTTCATTTTTATTAGTATTATCTTTAACAACGACTTCAACTTTTCTTTTTGGTATAGTTGTATGTTTTAAATAATATAAATTTGTATTACCGTTTATATCTATAACAGAACACCATAATTTCATACCATTATGAACTTGTGAACGGGCAACTTTGAATTCAATTAAATCTTGTTTACTTTCTAATTGTTCATAAGCTAATAAATTACTTCCTTCCATTAATTGTGAATGATAAAGATTTACTGAACCTAATACTATTATTTTAAATATGATTCTGTCTCGTGGAAAAACATTTGAATTCATTGCTTCAGGTTCAAGTTCAACTAATATTTCAGGAGGTTTATTTAATGTAACTTTATCATTAAAAAAATGATGTTTATTTAATCTACGAGTTTCATTTTCAGTTAAATTACCTTTATCTTCATTTATTGACCAACTACCTAAAAATGATCCTTTTAAATTATTATGCCAAAAACCTAATCCATGTAATAATTCATGGGCGACTACATATAAAAAGGTTTCGTATCCTCTTTGAGGAAGTAAATTTGCATTTATTACTGCATCACCACCACTTCTTCCTCTATAATAAGGTCCACCCATCCCATAAACTCCATCAAGGTTAATAATACCTGCAAATATAGTAACATGTATATTATCTTGAGCATTCCAATTTTTTTCTGAATTTAAATGCCAAGGTAATTCTTGATCTAATACCCCAAATGTTCCTCTAAAACCTATACGATTATAATGAGCAGAATTATGTTTACCTCTAACTACATGAATTTTAACTTTTCCCTCATTATTTAATTCTAAATTAAATGTTTTATTACCGTATCCATCCTCAATCATATCTTCACGATAATACTCTTGAATCTGTAACATCATATCTTGATATAATTCTATATCTGGTTCTGGAGCATCAGTTGGTTGAAAATATATTGTTTTAACTAAATATTCAGCATAAGATAAATTACTAAATCCTAAGATAAATAAAATAAAAATTAATAAACCTAAACGTTTTAAAACAGACATATCTTTTCTCCTTTTAATAAAATTAATTACTAAAGTTTGGACAATTTATGTGTTTAGACTTCTTAAATTTGTATCTATAACAAGGACTTGTTATAATTCAGCGAGTTTGCTGATTGCAAACTTTAAAAAGTTATATAAAGGTAATTATTATATAATTATAAATATATACATAAATTATCTTAATATAACTATTATACAAGATTTGACTCATTATGTCAAGCTTAATTTGCAAAAAGTTTGAAAAATGTTGAATTCTATAATTTCCAGTTTTCGGAAATTTTGACGGTGAGAGCGGGTTTTAGTATAATCATGTCTTAGCCTGATCATACATTAGGGAGTCTATATACCTTTTCCGAATCGATGGGAATAAAACAAGCAGCTGCACTACAGAGTGCAACTGCTTCTTGAATGTTGAAGCCGAACTTCCTTCACACATTGGGTATCCATTGGTATGAATAGAAACACATCACGCGCGGGTTGATAGTGACTAATTTTCAAACACAAATACAACAACAAGGTTTTTCTGCAAGGTGCGATCCTACACAAACTCGCCAAAAAATAGAAAACACTTGAAAACTCAACCTGAAAAGGTCACAAATTGTCCAAATTTTAGTAAAATTAATTAAAAAACAATTCCAAATAATTGCATTGCCCAATTAACAATATTATTCCAAGTAGTTATATCAGATGACCACCATATCTAACTATCAGGTAAAGATAATATTCCTCTACAGTCTTGAATTGCGCGCTAATCTCTGCTTTGATTCGATAGCATTCCTCAGGGATGGGTCTATATACGTTTCTGGGTCAAATTCTGGGTGTTTTCTGGTGTTTCTTTTATCTGGATTACCTCCATCAGATATTATGGGCGAGGCACACAACCTCACCCACACAGATATAGTAATTAGGTTTTTATTACTTCAAAGTATCCTCCCCATCCGTTAACCACGCCAAATCAAACTTCGCAAACGACAACATTTCATAAGCACCTCGTTCTCCACGTTCATAGAGACAACTTATGTTCATGTCTGAATCAATACAGAGATCGGAATAAGCAGCGGGACCTTCGTGCAAGACTTTGCCATCGTTCCAACTACGGCACTCATCGTAACTGATACGCA
>JAPPMR010000532.1 GCA_028818995.1 Candidatus Poribacteria bacterium
AAGCGGTGCAGCGTGGTCAAGCACATCAACGGGACCTTCAACGATAGTGACATCACGTTTCGGGTCGACATTACTCCCGACATAGAAAAGGACTTCCTCTACGTTTTGCACATCTACATCTTTGTCAACTACGATAATGATTTTGCTGAACATCAGCTGCCCGAGTCCCCAAAAACTGTGCATCATCTTTTTCGCTTGGAAAGGATAACGTTTGTCTATTGAAATCAAGGCAAAGTTGTGAAATACACCGAATAAAGGGAGGTTCATATCAACAAGTTCAGGAAGTTGTGTTTTTATCAAGGGCATAAAAATACGTTCGGTGGCTTTGCCCATATAGCAATCCTCCATAGGAGGTTTGCCGACAATAATAGTTTGGTAGATCGGGTCTTTGCGATGGGTAATTGCCGAGATACGAAAAACAGGATATTCGTCAGGCATGGAATAGAAACCTGTGTGGTCGCCAAATGGACCTTCAATGCAGGTTTCATCAGGTTCAATAAATCCTTCAATGACAATATCGGCATCGGCAGGCACCATCATATCAATCGTTTTTGCCTCTACCATCTCAACATTGGATTTTCGGAGGAATCCCGCGAACAGTAGTTCATCAATCCCTGATGGAAGCGGTGCTGTACCGATATAGGACATAATCGGATCACCACCGATAGCAATTGCCACAGGCATCTGTTCACCTGCTTGTTTATATTCGCGATGGTGTGCTGCGCCATCGTGATGAATTTGCCAATGCATTGCTAAGGCATACTGATTGAGTTTTTGCAGTCGATAAGTGCCAACGTTCCGCTGACCTGTTTTCAAACTGTGCGTAAAAACTTGCGGTAATGTAATATATTTGTCGGCATCCATTGGCCAACATTTTATCAACGGCAGCCTATCCAACGAAGCGTCTTCACCTGTTAAGACAACCTCTTGAGATGCACCACGTTTGACAGTTTTGGGTGGGAAATTGGTGAGCTGCGATAGGATTCGGAGGATTTTGACTTTATCCAGAAGTGACTCTGGCGGACCTATTTTTATCATGCCCTCAATTTCGTTGGCAATTTGGGAAAGATCATCTACACTGAGTGCCATCGCCATTCGTGTATAAGACCCATAAGTGTTGATAAGCAACGGCATCTCACTGCCTTTCACGTTTTCAAATAGCAATGCCGGACCGCCTGCTTTACTAACGCGGTCGGTAATTTCACTTATTTCAAGATCGGGAGATACCTCTGTACTAATACGTTTGAGTTCACCTGCCCGATCAAGTGCTTTTACAAAATCTCTGAGACTGGAATATGCCATTTTTCACCTCTATCCACCATTACTATAGTAAAACCAATAATTAATTGACACTTCTGTAGCGCAAACTGTATGAAGATTAAATAAATATTTCGGTAATTTCTTTAGTCCCGTAGGGACGATATGTTTATAGAAAAACGTTGGACAACTTCTCTTTAGTCCCGTAGGGACTAAGGGATGAGGTCGTCCGCGCTGCTATAAACATATCGTCCCCGACAAATACCAAACGCGTATTTGGCGTTGATTCACGGGACTGAAGATCACTTAAAATGTGCCGAATATGCATAGTGAAAAATTACCGAATTAATAAATTAATCTTCATTTGGTTTGCGTCTCATAGGCACAAACTAACAGTTTGTGCTACAACTTTTATTGTCCGTTATGTATCTAAAATAGGCTTATCAAAGTGTACTAATAATTTCAAAGTTCACTATAGTAGCCAATCTTTCTACGTTTTGATCCGCTTCATTTCGTAAGGAATTACCTTTTTAAAATCTGTTTTAATCCTTCTTGATAATTACGATTTTTTGGGTCAAGTTTAATCGCTTTTCGGATAGACGTTTCAGCCATCTGATAATCGCCTTTTCGGTATGCTATTAGCGCGAGCGTGTTGTGATAACTCGCAATATTTGGATTTAAACGAATTGCTGTTTGGGCATAAGACGCTGCCGCACTTAATTTTTCGCTACGTTTGCTTTGTTTTTCATAAGTGTTGGCAATCTTTGCACTCAGTTGAGCAAGGGCGTTATACGCCTTCGGCAAGCCTGATGATAGATAGGCAGATTCTGCAGCCTTATAATTTTCCTGTTGTGCTTGAAGTTCACCTATCATATAGTACGTTTCAGGAAGAAACGTCGGTTTTGCCTCAGCTCCATTTAGGTTTTCCTGATTTTTTTGTGCGATTTTGACTGACCATTCAAAGTTTGACAATGCTTCGGCAGTTTTGCCTTGATGTGCATAACACAATCCTAAATTATGATATGTCTCTGCATTGTCTGGATTCAGTTCTATAGCCTTTTGATATGTTGAAGCTGCCTCTGGATACCGTTTTTGATTTAACAATATTATGCCGATTTTTAGGTGTGCCTCTAAAAACCGAGGATTTAATGTAACCACCCTTCTGTAATGTTTAAGTGATAAATCGTATTCATTTTTCATCAGGTATGCCAAACCGAGACCCGCATGTGCTTCCGTGAAATCTGGATTCAGTTGTAATGCCTTGTTTTGTGCATCAATTGCATCAGAATATCTTTTGAGCATCGTATAAGCAATCCCAACACCGTTATATGCTTCGACCGCTTTTGGATTTAGCGCGATTGCTTTCTCATACTCCGAAACCGCCTTCTCATATAACTCGCTTTTAAGATAAATTCTCCCTATATTTGCCAGAATTCCTGCTCTCTGATCAGGTTCAATTGTTCGCTGCAATGCGCCGCGTAAATCCTGTATCGGCTTAACAACAACTTTCCGTTTTTCAAACAGTTGCATCTTTTCACGTGCTGCTTGTTTATTTCCATTTCGTATATGGACTTGCGCAAGGTTGTAAAGTGCTTCAATGAGTTCTTGGTCTGCCGAATAAGCGGTTTCATAAGCGGAGATCGCCTCTGGCAGTCTATTCTCCTGAGAATAGAGTAAACCTAATTGATAGTGTGCCGATGCTAACGTCGGTAAAATCGCAATCGCTCGTTGTTGATGCGCTATTGCTTGAGAACGTTTTCCGCGTTTGCTATAGATATTTCCTAACTGGTGGTGGATCATTGCATCGTCAGGTTTCAGGTCACGTGCGGTTTTGTAAGCATCAAGCGCTTCATCATAACGATGTAGGTTTGCATACCCCGCGCCTAAAGCTGCATGAATATGTGCCCACTCTGGTGCATATTGAATCGCTTGTTGATATGCTTCAATTGCCTCGTCGAATTTCTCAAGTCCTGCATAAGCCAATCCCAATCCATAGTACCCCTTAGGTAAAGCAGGATTATGATTAGGCCCAGTGCCCACAAACGATATAACCTCACGATATTCAGCAACCGCTTGTGTATAAGCCTCAATTTGAAGATAGACCTTTGCCAATTGTAGCCGAATATCGACCCGTGTAGCATCCACAGCAAGTTGTTTCTGATAGGAATCAATCTGTGCTTTTAGCGTTGGGCTTTCTTCGCTTTGACACCAAACAGAAGGTAAGAGGCAACATGTAGCGAAAATGGGTAAAATAAGTTTCTGGAAGTCACAGTGCCGTTTCATCAGTTTCTCTTTTAAGCATATATTACAGTAGATTTTTGAATTATTTATTCACTTTGCACCAGCGAGGTTAGGAAACCTCGCCAGCAGCGGTGAAGGTGTCTATTTATATCTATAATGCACCGTAGTTAAAAGGGAGGCACTTCTCAAAACAGAGAACGCCTCCCTTGGAGTGGATATTTACAAAGCACGTTCAATGGAATCAGTCAACTAACGATCCCTTTTGATATGTCCCCATGTTGTTGCTAATTTATCAAGTGGCTCAACTGGGGTGCCGTCTCCTTCAATATCATCGCCTGAGACTTTGAAGTCGTCGAAACTGACGCCAGTTTGCCATCCCCAAACACCAACTTGACCATTACCATATACAGCATCAGTAACTTCACCTTGTTCTTCGCCATCAATTGAGAGTGCCATGATGTTACCGCCAACTGTGACTTTCATGTCATGCCATTTGCCTCTTTCAATTGTGATGTTCTTACCCGGAAGTTGACCGATATTGTCACGGGCAGTCCAGCTACCTGTTTTGTGCCGCCACAGTTCTGTTTTATTATCCGGCACATTAAAGTAAAAGACATAGTATTCCATTTCGCTTTTTGCTCGGAATGCAATACCTGCCCAGTTACCTTCATCAATTCGTACTTTCGCTTCAATGGTGTAGTCTGTCCAATTAACATCGCCAACGAGGGAATGTTCCGCCTGTGCACCTGTCGCCAGTTTGTAGACACCATCACTTAAACTCCAGTTACCATTAGCCACAGTCCACCCGTCAGCGTGGGAGTCGAAATTCCATAGTTGTTCACCGGCGAAACCGGTAGAGGCGATTACGGCTATTAAGCAAAATCCGAGCATAATTGAAAATATATGTTTCATAAATTCTCCTTTTAGTTATATTATACCAGACTTATGGAACAATTATTGAAATGCTAAAGTCCTACAAACCTGAGTACCATCAATATAAAAACACACTTTGCAAGCGTGCCTAAGTCGTAAGGATTTCTCAACGAACCTCTTTGAGACGTCCCCATGTCGTTGTTAGTTTTCGGTTTGGATCAACAGCAAGCGTATCCTCAATGTTTTTCCCGGCAACGGTGAAATCGTCAAAACTTGCTGCAGTTTGCCATGCCCATACACCGACTTGACCTTTTTTGTATACGCCATCACTATTTTCTTTCTGAAATTCACCATTAATGTACAACTTAAAGG
>JAPPMR010000161.1 GCA_028818995.1 Candidatus Poribacteria bacterium
GTTCTTCTGCCAGTTTCTCATCCAATTCACACCGCAACCGACCCAAATACTTCATGGCATTTCTCGCACATGTCGCAATTTTTGAGTTTTTCGGATATTTCTCACCCAACAACGGTGTCGTGAGATTCATAAATTCTTTTCGAATACATTTCAGACGTTTACCGTAATCAATATGTTCTTCATAGGTAAGTCCAGGTTTTGCCATTGTCCAGCTCCTTTGTTTTATCTGCTATTCCCAAGAGAATAACTTTGAGTTTTAAATTCAGCTCTTGATACAATACAGAGAAACGGATTTGTCAAGTAGAAATTCACAGACTGATGTCAGTTCTTTCAGGTCTAAATATAAGTTTATTCACCTTTGAAAAATCGTCAAATTTCGTTAGTGTTTGATAAAAGTAATTATCAATCACTATACACTTGCATAGGATACCATAAATAAAACATATTTGTCAAGACAATATCTATAAAAAGACTTGACACATAATACACAATTATACTATAATTAAAATAATCCCAAAATATAGGTGGTGATAAACATGCTTAGAGAAAGACTCACCTGCCACAAAAGTATCTCATTCACGGAGAAAATGGCGGAAGATATACAGGCACTCGCAGATAAGTTAGATGTCCACTTCGCTGACATCGTTCGCGCATGCGTTGAATACGACCTACCCAAATTCAAAGAGCGGATAAGAAAGCGGAAGAATTCCCGGAAGGACTAAAATATTAAGGTCTATAAAACCAGATTACAACTAAACTCAAAGACATGGAAGATTTTCGGCAAATAATCGGAAAACTCACAGAATATCAATTATGAGAACTTCTTGTCATGAATAAATCCAATAGAAATACTTCTCAATCAATTATTGAGACACATTCGCATACAACCGCCAACATACGTTCTGTCAAAATGCAGTGTGGCACAATCATACAACTCAAAGACCTTGAGGATGCCGGTATATCCTACATCCCTTGCACGTATGATCAACCATTACTAAGCTTTGCTAACTTGTGGGACAAAGAAAAACAAATTACGCTTAAATCATTCGGCACAAAGAACGCTTGGACATTCGCAAAAATGCAAGGCGTTCAAATTTTCACAGGTAGACCCACACATTACAAATCTGATGGCAAAACATTCTATCTCATTGACATTGATATAGAGAAACACCTATTAGACAAATATACAACTCATTTTGAAAAGATACTCGCAGTTTATCGCAACACTTGTGATAGAACCCCAACAGAGATACAAACAAAATCAGGCGGACGTAGGCTCTCGGCATTCTGCAATACATTAGGGGCTAAAGTGTTCTACAAGGATAAGCAAGCACACAAAGACGATGACAAACCTATGCTACTTGAATTCTTTTCTCGGTGTGGTTTGTCAAGAATTGATGATAGGTATAGCATGCTATCCGGCACCCTATTGGACATACCTCTTATACCAAAATCTGCTTTACTACAAATCCGTGCAATAATTCAAGAGATTGGCAATGAAAATCAAACGAATTTTAAAACAAACACGGCAAAATATGTTGATTTAGACGATTTTAATGTTCGCGATTTAGACTATGACGACAAAGGTAAGTCTCCATATCTACCAGCTCGCTACTGTCAGATCACACAACATAAAGACGCAGACAGAGCAACAGTCAGATATGTTGACTTCGGTAAAATTGGACAATGTTTCAATTGTGGTGAATGCTGGAGAACCACAAGAGACACACCGCAAACACGATATACAGGGCAATCACGCGCATACATAGCAAGACAACTTAATAGATATTTCGGTAGGTGGAGGTAATGTTTATGTCTTTAGCAGAAGAAATTAAAGCACTTAACCTCAAAAACAAAGATGGATTGGAAAAAGCACGACACATCCTCATTGAGTATAGTAGGGACGGTGTAATTTCTGAAATCGTAAATAAAATTGAAAGTCTTGAATCACTCATAGATGAGTTCGGGACATCTCCAAGTGATAGTGATGTTATCAAAGACATTGATGGATTGCTGAAAGCTCTCTTTGAATACAATATTTTTTTAGAACCGCAAAGTATTGTAGAGATAACTTCATGGAATGACATCAAAGATGTAAATCGTGAATGGCTTATACCTAATTGGCTGCCCGCAAACACGGTCACAATGTTCACTGGACAGGGCGGAGCTGGAAAATCTTGGTTCACACTTCAAATCATCTGTCAAATCGCAGGCGGTTTTTCGGAATGGGCAGGTCTTAATCCTGATGTTAGCAGCAATGCCGACCCCAATCCAACACACAATGTTGTTTTAGCAACCTACGAAGATGAACCCGCAGAAATAAAACGCAGATTACAAGCACTCGCAAGTGGCATGTCCTGGATAAACGACTCAATGGACGCAATCAAAAATCATCTTCACATTGTTGATATGCGAGGTGTCGGGAGTATATGGGGACCTGGTATGGGAAATCATATCGCTAACACAGGGGATTTGCTCAATACGGGGGTTGATCTCCAACATATCTGTGAGGATAAAAAGGCACGACTACTCGTTATAGACCCACTGTCCGGTGCATTCGGGGGAAATGAAAATGATCGTACCGCTGTCTACGATTTTATCTCATCTTTAAGAAAGTGGGGCGATGACGCTAAATGTGCTATACTCGTGATTGGACACCTACCCAAATACGCAGAAGGCAAAAATGCGGGCTTTTCTGGGAGTACCGCATGGGAAGCATCTGTCCGTTCAATGTGGATGTTATCAAAGCAAGAAGATAGTAAAGATACCGGTGAATACTATGCATTATCACATACCAAATCAAACTATGCTCCACTTCAAGCCGTCATCCCCTTGAACAAATCAATTAACGGTTGGTGGCAGCAAGTTGCTACTATTGAAGAAGCTGTAAAAGGACTAAAAACATACGAAGATGAAATTCAATCTTTATCACAGGAGAACACTGACGATGATGACCCCTACAAAAGTATCAGCCTTTGAAATACTCAAGACCGCTACCACAACTGTATGGAATAAGATGGGTAAGAATAAGAGTAATCCACCCGAAATTACACTGGAGAAACTTCAACAGTGGATGCCAGAAATTAGTAACAACGACATAACAAAACTCTTAACACCTCCTGAAAAAGGTATTGATCTGGAAATACTACTGAACCAAAGCCCAAAAGAGCAGGAACCGGATAATTGGCAAATGAAAACCAGTTATAGGATTAGAAGGTGTAACATACAACACACAATAGATGAAAAACCACGAACACAAGGAGAGATTAACAGTTTGGAAGATGGCATTGTCGCAATTCATAAACTTTGGAATACCGTCAACAAGACGCATAAAGGGGAGTTTTACCATCCAATAGAGCCTATTATAGAGGCGTATCTTGAAGAACTAACCGCAAACTATATTTCAGCAGAATATGATAGAACACATCCCGCATCAATTCTAAAAAGTCCTTTAGGAACCATTAAAGATGTCAATCTTATTGACATAGATAAAAACACAGCTGCAAGATTGCGAGAATTCGCTAAAGTCCAAAGTATCAAGCAAGTGGAACAACTACCGCTATTTGACATGCCACAATTACACGAAACGGTGTTACCTGACCCAATGTATTTAGAAATCGCTTCGCCATTTGGAATTAAACCAAAGAATAAAAAAGGAGCAGTATCACATACATTACGTATCTTTTTTGAGGCACTTATGGCACTTGAACCTAATCAAACTAACGAAGTTATCTCTTTTTCACTTGGTGACTTAATTAAGTATCTTTATCCAAATCAAAAATTCCACCGCACAAACCAATTGACTTATATTACCAATGCCCTCAATACACTACACTTCTACGCAACTGTCCCTTACGAAGTCTCGCCCGGTCGACTCGGAAAATGGCGACCCGTTATCGTCCGAAATCCAATCGAACAAAATAGTAAAAACGAAGACCTTATTTTTCTTGATGTCCGACTGCCACCGGATGCTGAGCAGGGAATGCTCGTAGAAAAACAGAAACTTCGTTGTCTCGGACAAACATCTGCACCAAAGTTCTCTGCTTACCTGTCCGCATGTTATATTTTCGATAAATACGGCACACTGAACGGAAAAATTATAGACCCTACCATTCCAATAATTAACCGAAATACAGAGGGATACCTTACTGACACCAACGGAAACGAACTTATAAATCATAACGGCAATAGAATGAAGAAAGCTTACAATAGTAATGCAATTTCACAACTGCTACGCGAACCTAACCCACATCGTACACAGTATCCGACTCTGCACAATGCTGACCTGATCAAAGCCTGCAATCTCCAGAACCTTTCACAGCATGGGGTTGCATTAATTCGTGCAAAGAATTATTGGAAAGAATTAGAAAACGAAGGTATTGTAAAAATTGAGATAGATAAGAATGGTTGGCGAATCATGCCGTCTGAAGAACATATTGAAACTTACCGTGCAGTCGTAAAATCTATCAAGGCATTCCATTAAATCTGTATTTGATGTAACTATAGGAACAGAAATTAAAGGTAAATATATCAAAAAATCAAATGCCATAAACGCATAGACATTGATTTTACAATGAATTACACAAACAAAAATGAAATTTATTAGAATATTGTGTTTTGTGGGGAACAACTGATTACAAATCTGTTTTTTATGTAATGAAATACTCTAAATTTAAGCCGATATTAGATGTAATTAAAAGTGTATTAGATGTAATTAAAAGTGTATTAGATGTAAT
>JAPPMR010000492.1 GCA_028818995.1 Candidatus Poribacteria bacterium
GCTTTTCCATATTAAAATTATACCGTTTTATGTTAAGTAATTCAAGTTAGTTTTCACTATTTTCAGATTCTCCCGATCTTTCGCGGGTTATGGCATACTCATAAAACCCATAAAGAATGGTGTTACGATAATACTTAAAACGTATACGATAAAGATGGAAAAATATAGGGCATAAAACTGCACTGACGCAATAGCATACAAATAGAACATCAACCCCTCCTTTCAACAAAGCAGTGAAACCAAATCCTCCTGCAATTAACCAATAAAAGAAGCCAAACAAAGATCGTTTTTTTGCGTTTTGCTTGCTTTCTTCTCTGACTTCCCTCTTTGTCCAAAGCAGTACAAGCACCAAAATCCAGATTGGGATCGATATCCATTGCAAGTGCTGTGGTGGAACAAAAATTCTAACTAAAAATCCAACTGCTGCAAGAAAAAAGATGCTTCCTATCAATTTCGCAGAATTATATTGAACTAAGAATGTATAACCGCGTGAGTAAACATCTGGACTCTGCCTTAGAACAGTGGTTCGACACAGATCAAAAATCTCCGTATACTTTATATCACTTTTCGCCTTTTCTGCCTCCTCCCTTACTGTGCCTACTTTAATGCCAAAAACTTCTTCAATCTTGACTTTGAAATTTTTCACAAATTCATCTGTATAAGGGCTAAATTCTTCAGAATTATCCCTATATTTACAATCAAATAGAGCTTTCTCAAACCACCCGTAATGGGCATGGAATTTCTTAAGAGGCTGAAAAATATTTACCAGTTGTCTAAAAAACCAATATATCAATCCATCAGTGGCGAAACCAACGAGATAACAAATTATCACGTACAAAATCCCTTGCGTCACAGTAGGACGCAGGAATTGTGCTAATCCGCTGTCTTTATCTTTTAATTCATCGGGTAGGTTTGACAGCAGCGCGGGGTGTATCAAAATCGCCAATATTATTATTACGATTAACCCAGGCACTGTATACCCTAAAAAGTCATATAGATTAAACGGAATTCGCATGAACGCTATCTCTCAAAATGAAGACGTTTATCAACAAGAACTTGCAGGAAAATCAAACAGATCAATTAATAAGTCCCTCACCGAAGATGACCTTGTGTAGTTCCTTATAGATATCCATATTGGGTTTAATGAGCGGGGCGAGTTCGTATTTCATGAAATCCCTTTCAGGTTCTTTGCTTGTATACTCAATTTGCAGGCCCAAAATATCTTTAGCGCGTTCGTAGAAATCTGCGGCAATACATTTCAACTTATCGTCAGGCTTATCTTCTCCTTTATCGCTTTTGAGGACTTTCTTTTTCAGATTATGCTTTGCCGCAAGTAATTCATGAGTCTTATTGGACTTAGCTTTATCTTGACACAACTTAATAAGCACCTCATCAGCTAACAGATAATTCTCGATTTCTCGGCGGTTTAGAGTATGGATGCCTTCTTGAAGACCTTCCTTTATTTGTTCAGGGGTCAAAATGTCTTTGTCCCGGATCCTAATAGTTTGTATTCCGCCTGCAATTGCCTTGATTAGCGGGATTCGTTTTTTATCCGCTACTTTTATATCACTCGCTGCCCCAATAGAAATAAAAAGTGTTTCGGGGTAACGCACCCCGAAAATTTGATTATAACACACAGCATCAAAAGCTTTGTCTGCATCTTCGATTTTACCTTCGCAGAGCACAATTCGCTGCGGTCCCACTAATTTGGCGAGATCACCAAGAGCGATATCGTAAATTTGCGCCCAGAAATTTGGATTGGGCTCAGTAGGTATGATTGTCACCGCTTCGTCAAAATTGTGGTTACCAAAATCGAGAAAAACGACTGAATCCGGATCTTCGCGCCAAAGGTCTTGCGCCTTGCACACCATACCGACTGAATGTGTGGCAATCCAGAGTTGAGACTTTTCAGAAACAAGATTGTACAGTTCCTCCAATAGCTGCCCTTGAAGTTTTGTATGAATGTGGGCTTCTGGCTCATCAATACAAATTATGGTTTCGTCGTACTCCACCTTTGTGATGATGACATCCAGCAGCAGATCTAACGCAGCTTTTTCACCGCTTGCCAAATTTTGAAATGAAAACCTCTCGCTTGTTCCTTTGTCAAATTGAAAAAGATCACCATCTGCAGGATGCCCAAGGTTCTTCAGGACTAATGGCGGGTCGGTGAAGAGCCTTCCGATTGTGTCACGGAGTTCACAAAGAATTTCACCTTGAAAGTCGTTTAAGTCTTGTACACTCTGTCCGATCTCCGAACTACGTTCCAACAATTGAGAAGCCAAACGCCAACAGTTTAATACGAGAACCTCATCATTCTCTATGAGACGGACAAGTCTATGTTTTTCCAATAGATCATCTCTACGAGCAGTGTACGGTTGAGTCACTGAATAGTTCCTATACGCAGAACGGACATGTACGCTTTTGTTCCATTCGTCCGGTGGTTCTGTTCCATGAAATTTTACATCCAAATCGCCTGCAAAATGGTATAAGGGCGCAGAATGCGTGATGATCTCATGGTGCCTTATTCTTTCATTTGGGGTTTGATTTAAGGATCCATAGTAAGAATTATGATATCTGTTTTCATTAGATTTGAAATAATACTCCAGAATCTGGTAATAGTTATCCGATATCATCTCTGGACCGACAGCATTTGGAAAACAGTCTTTTAACTTTAGAGCATCAAACACCGAAGACTTACCACACCCGTTAGGCCCGATCATCACCACAAGTTTTGCAGTCTCAGGCAATCCCTCAATAGTCAGATCCGTAAAACGTTTGAAATCTTTTAAGTGAATTGATTTTATCTTCATATATCTTACTCCTCATCTCCAACACCATAAAGTTTAGAGACTTCTTTATCTAATTTCTTTTCAAGGCGGGCTACCTTTTTCTCAAAACCTTTCCGCTTGGCAGCAAGAATCTTATCAACCAACGCAATAACCGGCCCTTGCTGTTTAGGCGGCACATCGGGAATCGGTAGTTGTTTCCAGTCATCAGGATAAATATGGATATTGCTTCGACGATTTGCCCTCAAAAAATTACAAGCAACAGCTGAATTCATCACACCAAGCAAAAACTTTAAGGCAAATCGACGACTTATTTCTTCAAGCTCTTCTCGTTGAGGTAAATCTGGGTGAAATTTCTCATCACGATAGCGGGCATGCTTTTGAATAGATTTGTTCTTGGTGCCAGATAAATCGTTCCAAAGAATAAAACCAACACTACTTGGTGTAAAAATTAAGTACTGGTTGTCGTAACAAGCCTTCGGGTCCGATCCAGGGCTGCGTTGTACGAGAATTTTCTCATCAATCTCATACATTTCCGGAAACGTCGGAGCATAGAACTTTGAAGGAGCACGTTCCGAATCCCACTCGATCCACAGATTGGTTAATGGAAGCCATGTTTCTAAATGTTTCCCTTCAACAAATGGTTTGCAATGAAGTTCATCTTGCTTCTCTGAAACGACATCCGCAGTGACAAATTTTTCCTTAGCTCCTTTTTTACTGCTAGGTCTCAAACCATAACTAATGTAACAGATATTTGATAAAACAACAGTTGGACTGATAAATTCCCCCACTGCAGTATCTTCAGGGAAAAATGTACGATGAGTAAGATTCTGCTGTTCGTCAGTTGGTAAAATTTGAACTTTTCCGAATTTTTCTACATGCCTGCGGCGTTCCGGTTTGTTGTCACTACCATCTGTTTTTTGAAAGAGAAAAATTACATTTCTGACTCCTACGCTCCCAAAGAGTGGAACCTTGCCGCAGAAATCAAGACGCAATATCTTGCTTTTTTCCAGAAACCATTTTTGAGATTTTAAAGAATATTTTGTGTGACAGTAAGCGTCAGAGACGATGAGTGTCGTAAAGCCAGTCGGCTTGAGCAATTTATAACTTCGTTCAATAAACGGAATAAATAGATCCCATTTTTCAAAAAGTGTCTCATACTGCTTACTAACCTCAATTTGCTGACGCATCTCTATAATTTTCTGCCGCAATATAGGATCATCGTTTCCTGCTTCTGCTCTGACATAGGGTGGATTGCCTATAGTAATATCAAACCCGTCCGTGATACCAAACATCCACTCCGGATCGAAAAAATCCGCTTTGTCATTCTGGTCATAAGGGTCCCAATCAGCAATTCGTTTTGCTTCAACGACTCCCGCGGTGAGCTTTGCCTCGCGCACTCTGTATGCCTTTTGCAATTTCTCTCGTAATTGTTGCCGCGCTTGTTTTTTGGGGACCTGTTTTACTTGCGCTGAAATTTTATTTTGTTCCTGCTTGCACCACGTGTCATGTTCGGTTGCTAATGCCGTTGCCAATTGTTCACGACATTTTTCCTCATCCGTTATATAGTCCAACTTGTCTTGGCGGTTATCCTCACTGAAATATTTGAGACGAATGTCTTCAATTTTCTGCCGCAATTGCTGGATGCTATCATTTTCAAGCAATAACTGTAAATCAGGTTGACGTAATTCTTTCAAACCGATCAGTGTATTGGCAGCGACTAATTTCGTCTCCAAATTAGGGAGTGGACGGATACCGTAGTTCGCATTTCGATTACCGTTTGATTCTTGCTCAATAATCAACGAAATGAAAAAGCGAAGTTTGGCAATAGTGACAGCAATAGGTTGGATATCAACACCGTAGATGCAGTTTTGAATCAGGTAAAGTTTTCTACCATAGTTATTGTATTGGTTTGCTTCAGAGAAAACTTCATCAATTACATCAAGTG
>JAPPMR010000931.1 GCA_028818995.1 Candidatus Poribacteria bacterium
GTATTATTCTGTATTGATTGAAGAATTTTGCACTCTTTAGTTCGTTCTTAGAGGATATAATTGTTGACGGAGTTGGTGTTCTCTCATTACCTCCGGAAGATCTTAAAATGCTGGATCTGACAGCCGACAAATTTAATCTTGATTTTGACGATGCATACCAATACGCTGTCGCCGCGAAATATGAGCTGCAACTCATCAGCTTTGATACGGATTTTGATCGAACTGAAAGGAAACGAAAGGAACCCATTGAGGTGTTATAATAAAATTCTTAGGTAGTATAAACCATATTAACCAGAAAATGCCAAAAACACCAGAAGGAGAAAACCGAAAATGGAAGCATTCAAAGAACACGTTGGACTTGTTGTCCCACTTGACCGAATTAATGTTGATACCGACCAGATTATTCCTAAGCAATTCTTAAAACGGATTGAGCGGACAGGTTTTGGTGAATTTTTATTTTACGATTGGCGTTACCTTGAAAATGGTGATCCGAACCCTGAATTTGTGCTGAATCATCCGCGTTATGCGGGCGCGAGTATCCTAATTGCAGGTGCGAACTTCGGTTGTGGCAGTTCACGTGAGCATGCACCGTGGGCATTGCAGCAGTATGGTTTCAAGGCAATTCTGGCACCGTCTTTTGCCGACATTTTCCGCAACAATTGTTATAAGAACGGTATCCTACCTATCGCCTTACCTGCCGACGTTATCGCATCGCTTAGCCAAGAAGCACATGAAACTGAAGGGTATCGGTTAATGGTAGATTTAGAGGAGCAAGCGGTCTTATGTCCTGATGGCACTGCACACACTTATGAAATTGGTGATTTTGAGAAGTACTGCCAGCTAAATGGTCTTGATGAAATTGGTTGGACTTTGCAGTATGAAGCGGACATTGCTGCGTATGAAAACCAAAATCGCTTATAGATGCAAAATCTGCTTATTTCAACTATTTTTGGGCAACTTTGATTCTACTAACTGCATCAGAAATAATTAAAAGAAATTTAGATGGAGGTAGAAATGGCACAACGAAAAAAGATTAAAGCTACCTACAAAAATGGAGTGATTGAACCTGTAGACAAACTCAATCTTCCTGAAGGGCAAGAACTTGAGCTTGAATTTAAAGTACTTTCTGCTGCGACTTCTGAACTTTCTAAAGAAGAAAAAAAAGACCTGATTCAGAAAATGCGAGGTTCAATGAAAGGCACATGGGGAAGTTCCGTTGATGAAGTTGATGCTTACCTCACGTCAGAAAGGAAATCATGGAACAGAGAATTCTAAATGCTCGCTCGGTAGGTTCTCAAACTACTTCAGCGTTATTGGATACTTCTGTTTTTATATATTACCTTGAAGAAGTTGAACCATATTATCCTTTAGTAGAGAAAATATTCAATGACATCCTTGAAAACAACATTAGCAGTTTTCTATCAGCAATTTCAATAACTGAATTTGTAACGAAGCCTCTCACAGATGGAAAAGGCACAGATGTTGAACGTTTTAAGCAGTTTCTATCTTCACTCTCAATTCAAGTACTTGATGTTACCTACGAAATAGCAGAGCAGGCGGGTAAACTTCGTTCGCAATACCCGAGTACTCGAACCCCAGACGCTCTAATTATTGCCACAGCATTAGAAAATGGTTGCGATGTATTTGTTACTAACGACAAAGATCTGAAGAAGTTTGAAGTTTCTGAGTTAACTGTAATTGTGCTTGAAGATTTTGTTGAATGAGGATGAGAAAATGTCTTACAAAGCCATCATATTTGACCTGTACGGTACGTTGGTAGGAAATTTCAGTCGCAAAGCGTATGATAAGGCCCAAGAGCAGATGGCAAAAATCCTTGGTGTTCATACCAAAAATTTTTGGCAGATAAAGGCAGAAATTATCAAAGACAGATCTTTAGGGAATCTTTCTGCTGCAGAAAACATAGTAGAGATAGGTCGTCGCTTAAATGTTAAAGTGGATAAAACACAAATTGAAAAGACCCTTGCGCTGAATTACGAATTTACAAAGAATTCTCTCGTTCCCGAACCTGAAGTTTTAGAAGGATTAGCTCAATTAAAGCGTAGCAGTTTGCTTCTCGGACTTATTACTAACTGTAACCCCACTGTTCCGATGCTTTTTGCACAATCGCCATTAGCACAGTATATTGATATGTCTGTCTTTTCTTGTGAGGAACGGATCAAAAAACCCTCACGCCGCATCTATGAGATAGCCTGTGAACGGTTGAACGTCAAACCAAAGGAATGCGTCTATGTAGGTGATGGCAGTAGCGAAGAATTGACAGGTGCATCATCAGTCGGAATGCGACCAATTTTGAAACGTGCCGATTTAACCGATGTCTACGACCCACACAGATCAGATGTAGAAAACTGGCAAGGTCCCGTTATTGATGAAATCGCGGAATTGTGTAACATTATCCCTGAATTAGTATAGTTGGTATTTCTTTAGAACTCATTTATTTCTCCCGCAATAATGCTTGTCAATTGCTAAGTTGTTAGTAATTGCCATATTCAGTAGGCGAGGTTTGAAACCTCACCTACTGTATGAGGTGGGCAAGCAATAGTCTGCAAAACTGCATCCGAAAATGTGTATAAGCGAATAAAATTTCTGTAGAGGAGAATTAAAATGAGTATTTTATCAGATAAAATCACGCTTAATCTTGACAGTGATGCAGAAGTGTCCGTCAAAGGCTTCATCGCACCGATTGTGTATTCCGGAAACAACTTTCACGTGGACTGGGACGAATTAGCGAACTTGCAGGTTGCTGAACCGGAGAAGCAGTATCCATCATCGGTTTTTCAAGCGTTTCTGCCATCGGAACCGGTTTCTGTGGGTGAATGTTGGCAAATTGAAGATGAAGGTGTATTAACGCTGCTGCGGCAACTCAGTCCAAACCCACAATTGGAGTTGGAAATTGGTGGGGAGGATTCTTATGGTTTGTGGGCATGTCTGCGCGCCTACAATGATGCGTTTGCTGAGGTCCTGTTCCGTATCCACGCGGAATTCGTTTTAGAAAAAGGTTGGTTTGCACCATCGCAGTTTGCTGGACATGTGGTTATTGATCGGTTAGAAAAGAAAGTTGCCTCCTTCAAGATGCACGTTCCGGAAGCCACACTGAACTTTGATGTACGTTGGAGAATTAGAGAAGGACTACGCGCATCCGACATCGGCTTTTGCCCGCAAATGGAACTCTGTACTGGTGCACAAGATGTCTTGCAAGATGCTAAATTCACAGAAGCAATTATCCAAAGAGAAGCATCGCAAGCACTGATGTTACACTTTTACAAGGCGGCGCAAATTAACTGGGTACCGTTGGAAGAAGCGTTGGAGATGGCACCCGCACAACAGAAACCGATTCATGCTGTCTCGGTAAATGGGCCGCTCTTCGACGAATCCTGCTGAGGGAGTGGCAAAACCCTGAGAGCAGGTGCTCTCTCTGACGATCAAAACATTGAATTCCTGAACGAAAATTTCATCAACACTTGGGTAGCGAATGCTGAATTAGGGCGTAAACATAGTTTGCGAGAACCGATTGCCAAAAGACGCGAGCGCGAGGGGAAAACGTTTGACACAAGCCATCCGTTGGCACAAGCCATTATAAAGGGGTGGAAGACCGGATCGAAAAAAGGTTCGCCTGTGGATTGTTTCGTCATATCACCTGATTTTGAACTGATGGGCAGACTGCTTGTCAATGAATTCTTCGACTACAATTGGAATAAATTTAAACGCCGAGACGAGGAGAGTTACCTTATATTTCTTAAGGAAGCTTTAGACGGAAAGCAGCCCGGGTTGGGTAATATTATTTTGAACAGTGAGGTGTCTTCTCAGGAGGTCATGGATGTTTTCCGAACACCGACGGTTGGTTACAAGGATTACACAGTCGTTGTAATTGACACAAGGGTGTTTGAAAATGGTGGCACGCTAACTATTGATATTGAAACCGGTAGAGCCGATGCGGAAGGACACTTTTATTTAGTTGATGGTGACGAAAACCTACCTACAACAGAAAGAGTTACTAAACACATGGCACTTGCGATGAAGTGGTTGGAACCTGATGAGACGGGGCAGCTCACGCACCGTTTTGACCAAGGTCAGTTTTTTAAGTTGGGTGCTACCGGGTGTTACGGTAGGAATGAGAAAGGCAGCACCAATGCTTTTAAGGCAAAAATTTCTGTAGAGGAAAATTGAAATGAACACGTTATCAAACAAAATCACGCTCAATCTCAACAGCGATGCAGAAGTATCCGTCAAAGGCTTCATCGCGCCGATTGAGGACATGAGTCCTAACTTCCACGAAGAGTGGGATGCCTTGGCGAATTTGCGTATTCACGAACCAGAAAAGGAGTATTCCCCATCAGTTTTCCATGCCTTTCTCCCTAATAATCCTGTTGCTGCTGGAGAATGTTGGCAGGTTGAAGAAACTGGTGCATTGGAGCTACTACGACAACTAAATCCTAATCCCAATCTGGATATGCATATTGATATTGGAGATTCCTCTGGATTGTGGGCATGCTTACTTGCATATAATGATCAACATGCTCATATCGTGTTTCGTATCCACGCAGAATTTGTACTAACAGACGGATGGTTCACCCCTTCTCACTTTGCGGGGGATCTGATTATTGACCGAATTAGTGAAGATGTTGTTTATTTTCAACAGCACGTTCCTAAGGGTAAATGGTTTGATGTTAACTGGAAAAAACATAAAGATGAATCCGGTTATAGTACAGGTTG
>JAPPMR010000713.1 GCA_028818995.1 Candidatus Poribacteria bacterium
GGACGTTATTATCAAGCCGATCTACATCCAGAAACCGAAATAGGCGATGCGAATTTCTTAGAGCATCCACATCGTGGTGTGACAACAGGACAAACAGGTATTATCGGTTCTGGGTGTGTTCTTTACCCTTGCACACTCGGTGGTTTGAGCGTTAAAGTAAAGCAACGCCATCCAGTCATCGGGGATTTTGTTGAGATCGGTACAGACACAAGTCTCCTCGGTCCAGTCCAAATCGCTGACCACACCACTATCGGCACAAATACTGAAATTTGTCGTATCGGTTCATCAGTCGTCATTGGAACGATACGTGGTGCCGCAGAACATCCCGGGAAGATAATGATTGGAGATGAGGTGCGTATTGGCGATGGTACTGTTATTGAAAATACGTCTGAAATGGATCTGATTATACCTACGCGTGCACAGATACCCGCACGAAGCCACGTAGCAAACGATGGTTTTGGATTCCCCAGATATGTGATATAGAAGATCGTGCTTTGCAAAGCCAGTTTATAATCCCTCCTTCAAAACCCAATGGAATATATGCAAAATGAAAAAAATTGAACGCGCCCTCATTAGTACTTACGACAAAACGGATCTTTTAGAGATTGCAAACGCGCTTGTGCAACGCGAGGTTGAAATCCTTTCCACAGGCGGCACAGCCCGACATCTACGTGAAGCAGGAATTGAGATTGTTAATGTCTCCGATTATACCGGTTTCCCGGAGATGTTAGACGGGAGGGTTAAGACCCTCCACCCAAAAATTCATGGGGGATTGCTTGCGCAGTGGGATAACACCGAGCATTCAGCACAAGCCAAAAACAACGGTATATATCCTATTGACATGGTGATTTGCAATCTATATCCGTTTGAGGCAACCGTCGCTCAGCCTGATGTCACACTTGAAGAAGCGATTGAGAATATAGACATCGGCGGACCGACAATGATTCGCGCTGCTGCAAAGAATTATAAACATGTAGCAGTGTTGACCAACCCCAATCAATACCCGCAAATAATCGCAGATTTAGATGCTAATGATGGATGTCTATCCGAAGATATACGATTTGAATTGGCAAAAACAGCGTTCCTCCACACCGCACATTACGACAGCGCAATCTCTACTTACCTTGCCAATTTGGAAACCGATGGAGAATTTGGTAATGTTTTAACGCTCCGTTTCCAAAAAGCAGATTCCCTGAGATACGGCGAAAATCCACACCAAAGTGCTGCTTTCTATAGAACTGAAACTGAACCATCAGCATGCGCTGCATGGGCAAAGCAACTAAATGGACCACCCCTGTCGTTTAATAATATTCTTGATTTAGATGCTGCTTTAGAGATTGTGAAGGATTTTAAAACGCCTACCTGTGCAATCATCAAGCATAACAACCCTTGTGGACTTGCGACTGCAGGTAACCTACAAGATGCCTTCACAAACGCCCTTGAATGTGATAGAACTTCTGCTTTCGGTTCGATTGTAGGTTTAAACCGTAAAGTGACAATTCAGACAGCGAACACTATCCGTGAAGCTGCAAAATCGGGCGTGAAAATTGAGGCGATAATAGCTCCCAGTTACACTGAAAAAGCACTGCGCGCATTGTCTCGTGTAGAAAACCGCCGAATACTTGAAACGGGTTCGCTATCAGACTCAGAACCAATTCTGCAACTCCGTAATGTAACCGGTGGTGTGCTTGTTCAAGAACAGGATGTACAGAACATAGAAAAAAGTGATCTGCAGTTTGTCACGAAACGTAAACCTACGGAAGAAGAGATAGAATCCCTGCTTTTCGCTTGGAAAGCATGTAAACATGTCAAATCCAATTGTATCCTCCTTGCGCAAGGCACGCAAACTGTAGGTATTGGTGCTGGACAGATGAGCCGTGTTGATGCTGCCATTATCGCTGTCCGCAAAGCGGGTGAAAAGGTGAAAGACGCAGTTTTAGCTTCCGATGCCTTTTTCCCATTTCCCGATGGTGTGGAAATAGCAGGTGAAGCAGGTATCAGTGCAATTATTCAACCCGGTGGATCAGTCAATGATGAGTCAGTGATTGAAACAGCGGACACTTACGGTATTGCAATGGTATTTACGGGGGTTAGGCACTTTCGCCACTAATTTCTGAAATTATTTGATATTATTCTGTTTTGTGGTATACTTCAATGAAGTTTAAAGTACTGCTTGCAGATGTATATTATAGTGGATTCTATAATAAGCTTTACATCTGAAATGTAGGAGGGAACTCCGATTCCCGACTAACAGGGGTTTCGTCGCGATTCGGAGATCGCTCCTACAGAATATATGTAAACTTATTTATATAATTTACTATAATCTGCGTTAACTCAAAATCATATTTTGCTCAGGAAATGAAAATTGCCTACCACATTCTCACTCCCTCCCACAATAATCACTGGTGCAGGTGCATCTGAAAAAGTCGGCGAACAAGCAAAACGATTCGGTGTTACAAATGCACTCATCGTAACTGACCCTGGAATTTCAAAAATCGGATATGCTGACCAAATTGCCAACAACTTACACAATGCTGGGATAGCCACCACTATTTTCTCTAATGTCACACCCGATCCGACATTACAAAACGTTACTGACGGACTAAAACAATACCGTGCCGAAAACTGCGATCTGATTGTGAGCCTTGGTGGTGGCAGTACTATTGACTGCGGTAAAGGTATCGCCATGAAGCTCACGAACGATGGCGAATTTGCTGACTACATGGGTGTGGATAAAATCCCAAATACAGGTGCACCATTAATTGCAATTCCTACTACCGCTGGAACGGGAAGCGAAGTAACAAAAGTTACCGTTATTACCGACACAGATCGCAATGTCAAAATGATGCTGAGTAGTGCTTGTTTGCTGGCATCTGTAGCATTGGTTGACCCGTTACTATCTCTTACAACCCCGCCTCACCTGACCGCAGCAGTTGGCGTTGATGCTTTGACACACGCAATAGAGTCTTATGTTTCAAAACGCGCCCAACCGATTACGGACGCACTCGCTTTGGAAGCAATCAGACTGATTTCAGGTTCGCTTCGTCAAGCGTGGGCAGATGGAGAAAACATCCCTGCAAGAACAGATATGATGCTCGGTGCATCAATTGCAGGTATGGCGTTCAGCAATTCGTCTGTCGCTTTAGTTCACGGCATGTCCCGACCAATCGGGGCATATTTCCATATACATCACGGATTATCAAATTCAGTACTGCTGCTTGATGTAATGGAGTTTAGCGTTGTTGGTGCACCGAAACGTTTTGCTGATATTGCGCAAGCGATGGGGGAACCGATTGATGGACTGTCACCAATGAAACAAGCAGACGCAGCGATTTTTGCAGTGGAACGCCTCGTCACAGACATTCAGATGCCTCGCCTTGGTGAAATCGGTATTGATAAAGAGAAGTTTGAACAAGTTATTGAGCAGATGGCGGCAGATGCTATTGCAAGTGGTAGCCCCGCGAATAATCCTCGCCAAGCCTCCGCAGAAGAGATAGTCGCGCTATATCGGAAATGCTTTTCCTCGCGTAATACATAACTATATTCAAAGTTTGCACATATCAACCAAAGCTTAAAAACTGAAGACGTATAGAGATAGAATAATGGCACAAAAACCAATTATTGAAATGCACGGCATCAGCAAGAGTTTTGGACAGGTGCAGGCTAATGCCGATGTGGATTTTTCGTTGCAGCGAGGTGAAATTCACGCTATCGTTGGAGAAAACGGCGCAGGCAAATCGACATTGATGAAGATCCTCTATGGACTCTATCAACCAGACGAGGGTGAAATCTTTGTTGATGGACAACCCGTGACTATCTCCTCACCGAAGTCTGCTATGCGTCTTGGTTTAGGCATGATTCAGCAACACTTCACATTAATCCCTGCCTTCACTGCACTGCAAAACATTATCCTTGCAAAAGAGACACATAAATTTGGAACTCTCCTTGATTACCAAAAGGCTGAAGACGAGATAACTGAACTTGCTGAACAAGTTGGGTTTGATGTGCCATTGAACACACCTATAGACTCGCTACCAATCGGTGCACAACAACACACTGAAATCCTGAAAGCCCTTTATCACGGCGCAGAAATACTGGTTATGGATGAGCCGACTGCTGTGCTTGTTCCGCAAGAGATAGAAGGTTTATTTGAATGTATGCGTGGTCTCAAAAGGGAAGGCAGAAGCATCATCATTATTACGCATAAACTCGATGAGGTGATGACTATAGCCGATACTGTCACGGTGATGCGTCGCGGGAAAACTGTTACTACTTGCCCCATTTCCGAAACTGATCCGCATCAATTGGCAGAACAGATCCTTGGTGAACCAGTTCATCAACGCGCGATAGAACGTAAGGAAACCAACCAAGAAAGCCCTATGCTTCGTTTAGAAGATGTAACAGTGAGAACGGGAACAGATAAAAACCTTCTTGATGGAATCAATCTTGATGTCTTCCCGGGTGAAATTGTTGGCATAGCAGGCGTAGAAGGAAACGGTCAAACGGAATTAATTGAAATTCTGACAGGATTGCGGAAAATTCAGCACGGGAATTTGGCTTTGAACGGAGAAGCCGTCATCAATTGCTCCACTGCAGAATTCCGAGAAAAACAGGTGGCACATCTGCCTGCCGATAGACACCGTCACGGTGTTAGTCTAAATAACCGAATTGATGAAAATTTTATCATAGGGAAACATCAACAGAAACTGTTTTCTCGTAACGCTATGT
>JAPPMR010000930.1 GCA_028818995.1 Candidatus Poribacteria bacterium
AAGGTTCGCGGGTTTCAACTTCTAAAGGATCAGGAAAGGGTTGTAAAATGCCATCTTGGACGATGGATACCGTCGGATCATAGACACCACTGCCATTTTCATCAAAAGAAAACTTACCGATAATCGTCTCAATATCTTTGATGTTTAAAAGTGTGTCTTTGATGGCACCGGCATCCGTAGACTGTGCGTTGTTAATTGCTTGTGCTAACGTGAGCTTGAAAAAAGTATTAGAAGTCAGGACTGACGCAAATTGTGCGAAAAAGGGCAGATTTCAGCAATTTAACCCCCTAAATCCCCCTTATCAGGGGGACTTTAAGAGGAAATGCGTCTGCCTTAAGTATTTATCAAACTCACGTTTGTGCTAAGATATTCGTTGCAACATAAGAGTACACGACGAAACCGGTTGGGTCGGTGCCGTAAACCTTGCGATACTGCTCCACAAAGACCCGGTTTTGGGTGTGTTATCTGTGATAAGCCACGAGGTGAATGTTATTGCACCTTCCGCTTCTCGAATGCAAGCTGTATCTCAGGCATAAAAACGTTTCTGAATTTGCGTAGATTCTCAATATGCCATGCTTTGATGACTGCTAACTCGCTTGCATCGGATTCAATGTCGCCATCGCGTTCAACTCGAATTAAACATTTGTGCTCTTCGTCTCGCCGCTCCCAGTCTAAAGTCCTGTCGAATTTCGCGTTGATTTCAGATTGCCTTGCTATGAGGATATCAAAGAAGTTTTTGTTCTTTTCTTTTTCACTGAAATAAATCATCAGTCCGGTATATACTTTCCTTTCTCGACCAAAGTGTGCATAATAGCAAATGTACTTGTTGTCCAAATTGTCCAAAGGCCAGTAGTAGTAGTTTTGCTTTTTGTCTTTTTCAGAAAAAAAACCATCGGGAAATTTATGCTGTTGCGTCATTTTGTTGTTGAGGTCAAAAAAATAAGTCTGATACTTCTCTTTTTTGCTTTTTGGGGCGCGTGGAGGTACATCGTTTTTTAGCGTTTTAAGAAAATCTAAGACTTGTTCCTTGCTCGGTTTGTGACTACAAGCATCTTCTGTCGCCTCAGCGATGACCTCTATCAAATGTTCATTTCCTGTGTCTACCAACTCCTGCCACGTCAGGGGGAGCTGCTTTGATGCCTCTCTTTGACGTACCGCCTTGTTATAGTCACTTTCAAAGGCTTCAAACGCCACGCCCTTTTGTACCATAGCAAAACCCAAATATCTCTGAAGTCGGTAGACATTATTATCGCTGTTGGTATCACTGAGATTCAGTTCACAGACCAAGCGTTCATCGTAACTGCCCCTTCCAGATGGATAAAAGAATTTCCAAACCTCGCCATCGGTGAGTATGAGCATTGCAACGTTTTGATCATCCACATAGGAAAAAAGTTGTTCTTCTGCCCCTGCAAGGTTACCTACTTGTTTGGCTTCAATGAGGACAAGCGGATTTTGCACCTGATCGCAGAGGGCGTAGTCTACTCTTCCATTGGCAATGGGGTATTCACGACGGACAAAGCCAGGCTGCCACCCTAAATGCCGTAGTAATACATCTACAATCCCTTGACACACCTCTGCTTCATTGCGATATATCCGTTGTTGTAAACCGGTTCGTATCTTATCAATCTCAGCTATCAAAATTGTGCTTTCTTTTCTCATAATATCAATCCTTAAAAAATGGTTTCATATCCTACAGCAAAGTGTTCAATTTTTAGTCAGTTGTAGCGTATTGTAACAGACCCTAAAGAGGGTATCAAGCGAAAAATATTAATAGTGGATTTCAGAATTAATGAAACACGCTACAGCGGGCGAGGGTGCCTCGCCCCTACGGGTTCCGCCTTATCTCTTGGGAAATCTATTTCTTTTTCATCATTATGCCTTCAACGTGTGTGTTTTGCTTGGTGACACTTTCGGCACAACGCTGTCAAATCAGAAATGCGTTCGTTTGTATGTCTCGTGATGGACCTCTGTGGTACTGTCTCTACGCTGAAGGAATGTGTGGTGCTGCGGAAAAAAATAAAAGTTTGTCCTACATAAAGAGAGATCTATTAACAAAAATAGTATTAGGAGACAAAAAGTAGAGTTTCTGCTCTGTTAATCCTCTCAATCCGTCTTATCAGTTTTCAAAATCTGATGGGTCTACGGATTGGAGGGTTCCCTGCTTGTCAAAGATGAAATTGCCTGTTCCGACATGTTTGATACTCAACCGAAAATAGCCTCTTCCATAATGCGTGACCCGAACATCTCCAATTCTTGTGGACCCCATGCCATCTGCGTCGATGGATCCCTCATTTCCATCGGTATCTCGTAGGATGTATCTGCCCCGTTCTCGCTTGAATTGATAGTTATGCTGCTGTAGATAGTTTTTCACGATTTCAGGATCGTTTTTCCACAGGATTTTCTCGCCTTTTTCTTGTGCTTTTTGGGTAACGGTTTTCTGCCAGTCCCATAAGAGGACTGTTCCATCTTGACTCCCGCTTGCGAGCGTTTTACTGTCTGGAGAAAACCTTAAGGTGTCTATCGGTGCGGTATGGCCAGGGACAGTTTCTAAGCTGCTCCCGGTTTCCACTTCCCAAATCGCTATTCCATATCCTACACTTTTTCGTTTTGGAGTGAGCAGAAATTTTCCGTCCGGTGAAAATCGTAAAACATCAGCAACGCCTGTTATATCAGCGACGTTTGATACACTTTCCGAGTGAATTATGTGTTGTTCTGCAATATCTGTTGATGTTATTTCTGATAAAACAATACCGTGCGCGTGTTTTGTAGCGAGGGATGTGCTATCGGGTGAAAACGCTAACGAATGTGTCCAATCCGTTCCGGTTGTGAAGGGTGTCAGTTCTCGTTGTGTAGCGATGTCCCATACTTGTGTTGGCACAAAATAGTCATACATAGCAAGGAGGGAACCGTTGGGTGAGAATTTTAATTTACTTTTTGGAAAAGTGCTTCTGGTGTTCAGGCTCAATAATTTTTTCTGTGTGCGTGTGTCCCAAATCTCTATTTTCTGAGCATTGCTATAAGCCATTGCGACTTTTCCATCAGCGGAGAATGCGACAGATATGGGAGCGATTTTTTCCTTCAATTGAAAAGTGAAAAGTTGCTCGCCGGTGACTATATCCCAAAATTGAATAGGTCTTCTTTTTATGAGTTCCGAGCTTTGGCGTGTATCATAGGTGTTAAATGCCAATCTATAGGTTTGTCCACGATTGGCGAGCAGCCGCCCGTTCGGAGATAATACCAATATCTCTGCTATATCGCTTTGGGCACTGGCGAAGTTAATCAACTCTTGCTGCGTCTGTAAGCTCCATATATCTACTGTGCCGTTAAAGGCCGCGCTTGTTAGGGTTGCCCCGTCTTCAGAAAACGCTACAGTTTTAATCCATTGGGTGTGTCCTGCTGTAAAAATCTCGATTTCTTGCCCGTTTTCTTGGTTCCAGAATCGGATTGTGCCATCGTAGCTGCTACTTGCAAGCGTTTTTTCATCGGGTGAAAAGGTTAGTGTAGCAATGCCGTGCGTATGTCCGCTAAGGGTGGCGCGTTGCTGCTGCGTATCTATATCCCAGAGTTTTATGACTTTATCTGTATCGCCGATTGCTAAGGTTTTTCCATCGTCGGAGACTGCGGCAGCCGTAATCCATCCGTGATGCCCTTCGAGTACCCCTAATTTTTTTTGTTTCTCGGTATCCCACACCTGTACTGTTTTGTCGAAACTCCCGCTTGCGAGGATTTTTGCATCGGGTGAGAAGGCTAATGCCGAAATTGCGCGTGGCTTAGGTTTATCAACGAGGTCCTCTATAAATTTTCTGAGGAAACTGCTCCGTTTGCCGAGGGTTGCGTATTTTTCGCCGGAAGCAGTTTCCCACAAGTGAATTGTCCCATTATGGTCTGCATTTGCGAATATATCTCCTTTTTTTGGGAATGCGACTGCTGTGCCAGAAATCGTAACTCTATTCACTATTTCCATCTTTCCGTTGGTGTTTACATTCCAACGGATAATTCTATTAAACGTATCCATGCCAATGAGTTTATCCTTATGAAATGCCAAGGCTTTGACGGAATTACTAAGGTCGGTAAGTGGAATTGTTGTTAATTGGGTACTGGTATCCATCTCCCATAACTGAATAACGGGGTTGTTATAGCCGCCGCTTGCGAGCATTTTTCCATCTGCCGAAAAAGCAAGTGCATTGATGCGTCCGGTATATCCAGTCGATAGAGATGTTTCTGTTCTATCCGCGATATTGTATATCCATAAACCGACATCTGTGCCAACAACGAGCCGGGCACCATCCGGTGAAAACCGCATGATGTTAACGCCACCTTTTCCGAGGCGTGCGATTGCATTTTCTGGTAAGTCGTTGTGTCTTTTATCTTCTGCCCAACTGTTTGAAAGCATTGCGGCAATCAATAGCAACGTTGTGAAAAAAAATGTGGTTTTCTAGATAAACCTCCATCCATCCGATTTTTTGTAGAATAAAAAACGTATAAATGTATAATAGGGTACACGTCGGGACGATTTAGTGAAATATTTAAAACTAAATGCCCCTGGGATAGACGTTTTCGATGAAAAAAGTCAATTTCGTTGGCAGTACATAGATTACCATTAAGGAGGCAAACAGTGTATAAACAGATAGGTTTTATATTCAGTTTCGGCATCGCATTTTTGTTGATCGTTTCTCCGTTCGCGATGGCGGAAACTGATACAACCGAAGAGACAGC
>JAPPMR010000873.1 GCA_028818995.1 Candidatus Poribacteria bacterium
GAATAACAGGGGAGAGTAGGATTAAGAGGCGGTAATTACGACGCATTTACTGTTTCGGAAAGATGTTTAACTGTCATTTTCGCATATAGAATGAACGTGAACGCCATGTTCAGCAAGTGCAGTTTTATAATTTTCCCAACCCTTGTCATCTGCTTTTAGGATAGGTGCTATTTCTCCAGAATCGCTTTGGTACGCAAGTGCAACAGCAACAAATTTCTTATCTTTCTTATGAAAATTATTCAATGCCGCGTCATTGTTAGGAAATACTTCAAATTCGGTGCCGTTTCCTTCTAACGGTGTAATTTGAACCGCGATAACCGTTTCAGGATAACCTTTCGGATTATAAAATCTTCTCTTCAATTCCAGCCAGAAACGATCACCAAATCCACGGCCTTTTTCATTCAAGTTATTTCTGTATTCTTGAATTATTCGTTTTTTGTCATCAAGTAACACCCTCTCGGAACCTCTAAGTATCTTAGCAAGCCGTGCCTTGCAAAGTGTGATGCATTTGTCGGATGCCTGTGGCGCAGCATCCTTGCCGTTTGCCACTACCAAAACGTTTGTATCAATTACAACTGCGCCCATTAGCCCTCCGGTTCCGTTTCTGCAATGGTTTCAACCTGTTTATCTGTCATTGCAAACATATCCCCCATCACATCACCGAAGAAGTTTTCAGGCCAATTTTTAATATCACCGGACTCTTCGTCTACTTCTAACTTTTCAATCGCGGAAGCACCATCATTATTACGACAAAAATAGAGGGCAACGTTTTCTTCAGGAATTTGTTTTTCAGCGATTCGTCTTTGAAGACGCGTTAACAGATGTTCGCTATGACTTTCCACTAAAATCTGCAGTTTTCGTTCGTTGACAACCTCAATCAGAAGATCTGCCAACTGGGATTGAACCATTGGATGGAGGTGAATGCCGGGTTGCTCCAAAATTAAGGTTGAACCCTTTGGTGCATAATAACAAAGCACTAACACCGGTAGAAACTGCGATAAGCCGTATCCCATGTCTGCAAGCGCTATTTTTGCCCCATACTCTTTCGTTTGAATTCTAACATCATAATCTTTTCCATCTCTCGTTTCAGTCCGTTCAAGCAAAAAGGAATATGCAAGTTCCATCTCTCGTAGCCATTCAGAAATTTTTTCCTCAATTGAAACAGTTTCTTCATCGGACTGAATTTTCTTTAAATCTACACGGGCAGAAAGGAGAGCGTCAATCATTTTATCGCCCCAATGTCCAATATCTGAAGGATGACTGCCTTCCCAGTGATATTGACGCTGTGGATGTGCACGGGTTGGACCAAGATAGAAAACGTACGCAAATAACTCTTCAAATGCAGATGAGTATTTCCTTAGAAACTTTTCAACTTCGGTTTCCCCAGTTGATCGTATGCCGTAACAATTTTCTAGTTTTAGAATAGATCCTTCACCATACGTATTGCGAAATGATGCATGTCCCTCACTACATACTATTTCCGCAACCCCATTGAGGGAAACCCCGTAACTGAGTTTTTCTACAACTAATTTTCCATTTTCTATTCGAATTACACATTCATAAGCGAATTTATCTACTTTCTGCTCCCACGGAGAACCATCTTCAGAAGTTTTGAAAGGAGAGCGAGGGTGGGTAAGTTGACATTGAAGCTCAAATACAAGCGGTGCTATCATTCTGTGTGCATGGATCACTTCACGGAAATTACCAAGATTTATATAGGAAGTTTCATCTCCAAAAAAGATAACATCTTCAGCATCTTTATATTCCGTCGTTTGCTTAAGAAGTAGCAGCATTTGTAACAAACTACTCTTCCCAGAACTGTTTGTCCCGAAAAAGCCTGTTAACGGGGCAAGTTTTACTTCTTCGCTATCTTCCCATGATTTGAAGTTTTGAACTCGGATATGTGTAATCATTTTCTCTGTTTCCGTGTTGACGTATTCTGTTAGAGTTGGTCTTCAATCCATTCATCGTCGTGGGCTGGATTGTAGATGAGTCCTTTTTTAATATCAAGACAGAGATCCAGGTATTCCAGCACCATGTGTCCGACAAGGACAGGGATCCCAGCTGGCAGATCCGCCACTTCTATCGTCCCTTCCCGTTTCAAGACTGTATACCGGACATCTGAATAAACTGTCCGAGTTACAATACCGTTCGTGGTCTGTGCCCGCCTACTTCTAACAGGAGTTAAGCCGAGTTGTTCTATAAGCGGTTTCGGTAAAGACAATCCAGTTGCACCGGTATCAACAATTGCGTCTTCTACGGTCACTTGCCGAATTTCCTCAGGTTTGATAACACCTGCTTCTGCTAAAAACTGATCTTTTCTATTTGCGAGTTCGATTTTTGTTGTGTGTTTCATTTTTCTCTCCTTGGCTTAACATTAGCTCGGTTAAACTTTCAGAACGGAAGCTTTTTCTTAAAGTCCTATTGACAAGGATCCCTTAGGGTAAAATACCGATTAAACCCATAGGTGTCAACTTAAGAAAAATTACAGGATTTTTTCTTGTTGGAGGGCTTTGTAAGCACGATTTTATGAGCCATAACCTCTGAAATCGGGGTTGAAAACCCCTCCAACAATAGGATATTTCCTTATCAATTGGGTAACCAGATTAATCAGCAGCAGGTGCAAAGGTCTCAGGATTTTCCGCAGCTGCATCGTAATCGTCTATCAATTTTGTGATACTCGGGTTTTTACCACAAAGTGGGCAATTTTCATCTCGCGGGACTTTCATTTCGCGATAGGTCATACTGAGTGCATCGTAAAGGATAAGTCTACCGATAAGGGGTTCACCGATGCCGATGATATATTTAATTGCTTCCGTTGCCATCATCACGCCAATAACGCCTGGGAGCACGCCCAGGACACCAGCCTCACTTCAGCTTGGCACCATGCCTGGTGGGGGTGGTGTGGGATACATGCATCTGTAGCATGGACCCTCATTCGGTTTAAAGAGGGTGACTTGTCCTTCAAACTGGAAAATACTACCGTGAACAACCGGTTTATTCATAAGCACCGCAGCATCGTTGACGAGGAAACGGGTGGCGAAGTTATCGCATCCATCAACAATTAGGTCGTATTCTGAAAATATCTCTTCAACGTTGTTAGCAGTGAGACGGAGATTATACGGCGTAATCTCAACATCAGGATTAAGTGATTTGATAGTCGTTGTCGCGGACTGCACTTTTGGTGTGCCGACTGCTTCTGTTCGGTGTAAAATCTGACGTTGTAGGTTGCTTAACTCCACAACATCCGAGTCTATAATTCCCATGCGTCCGATGCCAGCAGCACCAAGATATACGCCTGCGGGCGAACCTAATCCACCCGCACCAACAAGCAAGACCTTCGCATCAAGTAGTTTTGCCTGTCCGCGTTCACCGACTTCGGTCAGCATAAAATGTCTGCTATAACGGTCAAGCTGCTCATGCGACATCTCTTTGTCTTGTGCGGTAGGAAAACCTGCGGCACTCCAATCTCGGTATCCACCCGCCATAGATACGGTGTCTGTGTATCCCATTTCACGGAGCGATTTTGCAGCAAGGAGCGAACGTAGTCCTGCAGCACAATAGACGACTACCTTTTGGTCGCGGTCGGGGATGTAATCTTCAACGGAAAATTCTAACATGCCACGTGTGACGTGAACAGCATCAGGGATATAACCAGCGCGATATTCATCTTCATCGCGAACATCCAGAAGTACAAAGTCACTGCCGTTTTCCTGATCTTCTTTCACGTCAGCAGCAGTCACTTCCGGGATTTCTGTTTTTGCCTCCTCTACGATTTGCCTGTAGGATTTCATATTTTTTCTCCAAAGTTTTAGATTTCTGTTTTGTCAAGACCGATTAATTCATAAATTGAGCGGTGATAATTAGTCTATTATGACGGTAATTAGCAGTTTTCTATCTACACAAATAGGTGTCCAAAATGTAATGAATCGTTCTAATTCTGAAAAGATTATACCATGATACCTTGCTATTGTCAACTATGCTTAGAAACCTATGCAGAGCCATTCAGTTTTCGCGTTTTCTCAATATTTAGGATAGGGTCGCGACCAGGAGGTCGCTCCTACAGGAAGAGGTTTTAGACGGAAGGTAGAAATTATTGGGGAATTGAATGGCTCTGAGAACCTATGAACTTATCAAATTACGTTGACGTAAAATCTGAAACGTGATATACTTTAACGGATATATAGATGTTATTTCATAATATAGATAACGTGGTGAAAACCACGTACTACTGAATTTGTGTAAATGCTATTAAGAGATTATAATATAGGAGGAATTCACATGAAACGGGGAATTTTATTTTCGATCATCCTAACTTTATTGCTCTGCCTAACGCCGTTTGTGTTCGCGCAAAAAGAGTGGGTAACCGTCAGTCAATCTCAGTGGCAAGCTGGCTTTTCTGATGTCTTTTTCGTAGATGCTCAAAACGGATGGATAGTTGGGAGCGATTCAACCATTTTAAATACCACCGATGGCGGTAAAACTTGGAACCATCAACCGAATAGACCTTTGCCATTTAAAATTGAATTAAAGAAAGTGCGATTTATCAATCCTAAAATTGGCTGGGTTGTAGGCGAAAATGGGACTGTATTAAAAACACTTGATGGAGGAAAACAGTGGAGCAAATTAACCACTAATACGCGTGTTGCCTTGTTGGGAGTTTCATTTGCTGATGAACAGCATGGC
>JAPPMR010000817.1 GCA_028818995.1 Candidatus Poribacteria bacterium
TGTCTAACGAGAACATCTCGGTAAACGCGTCACCTTCAGCAACCCCATCTTTATCAGGACCGTCACTGGTAACTGGATATGCACGCACCATATAGCGGTTGCCATCCAGGTCCACATAAGTCATACCCGCTTTATTGGATGCAGCATGTGCAGCATCAAGATTCTCTTTAGTGATGCTGTCTGCTAACTCCAATGCAACGGTATCTACGTCAAGAGACCATTGAATGTAACTACTGGTTTCATCAATATGGAGCATATCAGCATCATAGACCGCTGCTAAAGTGTTACCTTTAAACATTTCAAGGGCTGTTTTAGCACCATCAATACCGTGTTCAGGCTCAGTCATTACTTCAACAGTGCCAGCATCTGTCCACGATTCGCCATCCATACTAACCTCAACATGAATGGACATAGTTGCTGGTTCTGTCCGACGTGCAGCATACCCGGTAAGCGTTATATTACCTCTCGGTGCGCCACTGTCAGGACTTGTGTCATCCATGATAGATGCAGCATCAACATCAACGACTAAGACCTTCGGATCAACTGGGAAAACGTCATGATCAAGCGTGATCGGAAACGGATCTGATTCGCTTGTGAGTTGGAGACCGTTAGTTGTTACAGTACGAACCATTACGGCATCGCCTTCCATATCAGGGGCGCTCCAATCAATTGTAAGCGTATCTCCAGCAGCGCCAGTGGCTTCCGCTAAAGAAAGTTCACCGATATCCATCCAGCTGCCATCCGCGGCCATATATTGAACCATGATTGTGCCAGGATGGACTGTGCGTTCGTTGACGGTGATAGTTAGTGTTACATCTCTGGCATTCTCATAGATAGTACCACTTTCATACGGGTCATCTTTGCCATTGTGGTTGATGTCACCCAAACTCGCCATGGTAACGCTTGTCCTGTCATATTCAGGTGCAACCATTCTAAGATGCGTTGGAGGAACATGAGCACCAACATTTAAGAGACTATCAATCCCCATTGCGCGGATACCATAGTCACCAACTAAGAGCGGTATCTCTACACCTTGAAACGCTCTATTCATAGGTCGTGCCGGATCATAGGTGAGTGGTATCGTATTAAGGTCGTCAATGACTGCCCCTATGAACCTGACCAGAAATTCACTGTTAGCTTCTACAAGTCCGATTCCCAAAGGTTTCAAGAACGGATTTGTGAAATCCCGTAGTAAACCAGCGTAAGTGCCTATTAGGGGATCATCTTCAGCTAAGCCAGCTAAGAAATCAACTAAAGGCAAATTTGCAATCGACTGAACATTTTTATCAGGATGGTTTGCCAACTGTTCCTGGACCAGTTTCCAGAGATCCGATGCTAACATAGTATTCGGAACTGTCATAGGTAACCAAGTGCCTTCCGGATTTCCATCTGCGTCAAGAGGAATTATTTGATAAAGGATATATCCTGTATCTACCCCCAAGTCAGCCGCGTTCTCAGGTTTACTTGTTACGCTCACCGCAGCCGGAGCACCGCTGGTAGGAGCAGTGGCAACCCAAACCCCTGCGGAATTCTGATAACCAGTAACGTTATCTCCGAAGTTTGCTACACCATCTCCGAACACAATGTCTGCCTTTGGGGCGGAAGCGTCAGCAGTGAAATCTGCCATAATCATATCTACAGCTTCACCATCAGCATTGTGTACGGAAGCTGCTAATGTGTTTTTGCCTTCAGAGATTGACTGAAGCATTGGATAATTAGGATCAGCCTGATCCGGAATCCAAATTGACTGTAATGGGTCATCAACCGTTTTTGGTATAGAAAAAACGGAAGCCAACAACGGGTCAAAGTGGTTTTCAAAGTCGCTTGTTAATTTTTGAGCATTGCGCAGCAACTTATTTGCTAATGGACGGATCTGCTTGGCGGGAACATTCTCGCCAGCAAGAAGCGGAATTGCTAATGCTGTAATTTCTGCTACTACATCATCAGTAAACAGTGCTTCAAAGATACCACGATCAGCAAATTGGAGATTGAGTGGATCGGGCATTGACCATGTTTTAATCTCATTGTATTGCCTGATAGCGGGTTCAGTAGACGTTCCGTCAGCTGAAGCAAGCTTTTCGCCAAGTGCCGCACCATTGAATATCTCCAACTTTACGGGTTGGGCAAGTGTTACTTCAAAGTAGTAAAAGACATTCCCTCTTGGTATAATGCCGATTGTACTTTCCCACGTGTAACCTCTATCATCATCAAGTGCTGGAGGCACTGGGTCCATATCAACGGCAATATAATTACCTCTTAATCCCTCCTGAGAATACCGAAGCACAACCCTTTCAAACAATTGGTCGTTTTCATCCCATTCTGGCCATGCGGGTAGGTTAGTTGCAGCAAGCGTTTCCTCTAATCGGAAGGTGTGATCAATAGTATCCGCCTGGAATTCACCTAATTCAATCCGCTTACCATTTACTGTTTGACCATTGAGATTAAATTTAACGCTTCCACCTTCAAGTGCTGCTGGAACACGTACATAGAGGTTAAGGTTATCGCTTTTTAGATACTTCGTAACGTTAGGAACGTTCCGATAGACAATTTCGGAAAGACTTGGGGTAATAGCATTTCCAAAACTTTCCTTATCTAACTGTGCCGCCTCAGCTTCAAAAATTGAAATACTTTGTCGATTTTTCAAAGACTTTAATATTCCAATCAGTTCTTTTGGAAGAAACCCTTTCGGGACTAAATCCAAGACAGCATCAACCGCAGGTTCAACGAAAGTTTCTGCGTCTTCTTTTGAAAACCCAGCGGCCACTATAAGATCTCGGACAAAGTTCTTGCCGATAATAGGGTTAAGCGAAAGACCACCAAGTTTCGACTTACCATTTATATTTGAAGGAACAAGATCAACTGGTGGAGTCGGTTCCGGGGTTGGCTCTGGAGTCGGTTCCGGGGTTGGCTCTGGAGTCGGTTCCGGGGTTGGCTCAACTGGAGCATTAATCAACCGCAAAAGCTCGTCAAGTCCTGCCCCAAGGTCATCACCTGTAAGACTTAATAGTGCCACAGTGGTGTCATCTTTGAGGACTTTTTGAACATCTGCATCGGCAATTACGGCAATTTGATTATCTGTTAACGTGACTCCAAAATTAGCAGCAAGTGCCTTTAAACTTGCTCCGGTTGGATCACTCTCTAAACTCGTGATTGCTAAATTGATGATAGATGAAAGTGGAAGTGGTAAATCTCCCTTAAGGCCTTCAAAAATCTCTGGCAGGTATTGCTTTACATCTGCGCGTTGCAGTACCTGCTTGTGTTCCTCAAACACCTGTTGAGCAAGTTCAGCGGGAGTTGACTCCGCGTCTTGCCCGAACACAGTGTCTGGTATTGAACTGTGAAAAATACACAATGTAAAAATCAAAAAACAAACAAGTGTTCGTTTTTTCATTAACTCTTCCTCCTCGTTAAGTCTACGCGAAAACGAGACTAAATACTGAAGTTTTAGATGGGCAAGCGGGAAACACGACAAAAACGACCGGAGGTAGGTGTCTGCCCATCCAAATTAACATCCTACTACCAAGTATCATAAAATTTTTCCGTACGTATACGTAACTCACCTTTGGATAAGGTCAGTATATTCGTAATGAAGGTCAAAATCAAGCAAAAATTGGGCACCGAAGTTCTATGTTTGACCAGCAAGAATCTCTATGGAAATTCGCATAACAGATTCAAGCGATTACGTAAACACAATATTTAATTGACTTAAAGTCTGCCCATAAATATAAGGACATCTGTTATTTTAACAAAAGTGACAATATTAAGCAAGCATTTAATCGGCACGCGGCGTTTTATTTAGAAATTAGGTAAATTTCCCCGCCTATTTGTTTATCATCGATTAAATTGCAATCGGTATTAAGTATAATACCATAATTTTAAAAACATGTCAAATCAAATTGACAATTTTGTACCTGAATTTTGGGCATACTTAGACAAAATTTCAAATTCCAATTGACATAATACAAAAAAACTATTAAATTGTCAATAAAAAGATTTTGTTGAAGGAAAATCTATTGATGTTGACAATTTCGGAAAAATCTCAACTTGACCAAAGCGGTTTTCTGCTGTTTGAGAATGCAGTATCTGATGCTACAACGACCCAACTCCGAGAACATGCTTTAGAACTTGCCACAGCAGAACAGAAGGCTGGCAAAGGGCATACCTATTTGCCAAATGAAACTGCACAACGCGTCTGGAATCTAATTGACAAGGGCGAAATGTTTGAGAAGGCTATCCAACAACCGAAGATGCTTGCCGCTATGGAGTATCTCCTTGGTGCAGACTGTACGTTAAGTTCATTCACAGTCAATATCCTTTATCCAGGCGCGCCAGATGCGGGTCTCCATATCGACTATCCGTTATCCGGACTTCCAACGCCGCGTCCCAACTTTCCAATGGTTGCAAATAGCGTATGGTTTTTAGACGACTTTACGCTTGAAAACGGCGCGACCAGTTGTGTCCCGGGAAGCCATCAAAGACTTGAAGCGTTGCCTGAATCCGGTGTTGAATATGGAGACGAACAACAAATCTGTGGTTCCCGCGGTTCAGTGCTAATTGTCAACGGTGCAGTTTGGCACGGTTCTTCAGAAAATAGAAGTGATGAGCCGCGGGTTGCGTTGCTCGGTTTTTTCTGTCGTTCAATTTTGAAGCCCCAACAAGATCATCTGAAGATTGTCTCAGAGGAAG
>JAPPMR010000378.1 GCA_028818995.1 Candidatus Poribacteria bacterium
GATACACGTTACGAACAGGTTTACCAGCGTGCACTTTCGGTTGATCATAACGCATAATTTTTCCCTGGGCAAGCGACTTTAAAGCGTTCTATTCTTATCGCTGGTAGCACTTATGCGGATGATGAAAAGGTATTATTGGAGGCTTATCAGATTCTTCGCAAAACTATGCCTAAACATAGTCTACACTTGATTTTAGTCCCACACGAACCGACACCTGAACGGATAACCGAAATTCAAGCAGAGCTGGATAAACAAAAATTAACACACCGCTGTTTCTCAGAACTTACTGGTGATGCGAATTTGGAGGATACGGATGTTCTTATCGTTGACACGGTAGGGATTCTGGCAAAACTCTATCAGTTAGCGGATATTACATTTGTCGGGGGGAGTTTTCACGGTAGCATCCATAATGTGATGGAACCTGCTGCAATGGCGAAACCAGTTCTCTTTGGACCCACTATCCAAAATTCCTATGAAGCGTCCTTACTATTGGAGAGGGGAGGGGCGAAAATGGCACATACCTCACAGCAGATGGCGGATGTTCTCAAAGAATGGCTAAATGACAAAGAAAAGCTGACAGAGGTTGGGTGTATCGGGAAGCGGCTGATTGAGGAAAACCTTGGCGCGGTGGAACAGACTTTAGAGCATTTGCAGAAGTATATGTGAATCTTGTGTGCAAAACTCGTTTCAGCAGAAGGATAAGCTCAACATAGATTAACGAAGCGGTGCGGTTTCCACGTCCGATTGTGTCTGATACCGAATCGTTAACATCGGACGTAGGTTTTCTTCAGACACCTCTTTTGAAGCAAAAGAAATCTCCCTTTTCCCATCCCGCAAAGCAAAAAGATAACCGTAATTGTAGTCAGGATTTTTTACCCAAAATCGGACTGCATCAGTGATTAAATCACCCTTGAAGGTATAGCGTTTCCCACCCTCTTGAATCTTAAAAGCACCGTCAATTCGATGCGCGACATCCTCGGAACCGTTGTAATCACTCTCATTATCACCATCTATACCCGCTAACATAGCTTGTGCAGGCGGTTTATTCCATGGAAGGTTGCGGTGTAAGGCACTGTTATAAGTAAGTTCGTTTTCTTTTGCACGATCCGAGGTGCCTCTGCCTTCACGCCATGGTAGTAGGACTCGACGGAGAATAACAGTCTGAACAGTATCAGAATTAACTTGCTGTGCATGTAGACTGATTGATGCCTCTAATACTTGTTCCGGTTCACGGATTCCCATATCTTCAAATGCATCAAACAGGTCAAAGGCAACAAAAAAGACACTCCCTGTGGGATTGCATAATAAGGTCGGTTCTGCGCCCACGTTGTTGTTTCGTGTCTTACGGTCTTTATTGACAATCAAACTCGTATCTTGCAAACCACCAGAGAATGTGACCAATTCGCCTGCCCCGAAAGTTATTTCGTTTTCGGCAGGCAGTATGATGTCTATCTCTGTTTGTGTATTTTGCATTGTGAGGCGGTATGTTTTCCCAATTTCTAACCGGGAAGTGAGTAGCAGAACACGATTCAGACGATCATCAAGCCACACAAATTCTATTTTTATATCGGGCGTAATTTGATAAAGTTCAGAGTTTTCAACGGTTTCCGCTTTCAACTTCCCGTCAAATTGGAGTTGAATCGCTGTTTGTGAAAGTGGAACTGCTTTTAAAAGTGTTGGGGGATCAGCTGAATTAGCACCAAAAACGAAACAAAATAGCAGAGATAGCACTATTGGAAATCTGTACGTTAGGCTGAAATAAGTTTTCAAAATGTTTCTCCGAGATTGTGTGCAGCGACAGACATCGCTTCTATAGATATGTAACGATAAGCAGAACGTATCTACTTCAAATCCATTGTAATGAAAGCTGCATTAAGAACCTCCCGCTCCTTCTGTCCGGAAGGTTTATTGACAACTTTATCATTAACAACAAATGTACTTGAGGAACCGCCATCAAGATTGATTGCTTCTGTTGCACCAAGTTCTATAAGGATGCTGGCAAGTTCGTAAAGTGTTAATCCTGTGCTATATTTAGGTTGGCGGCCGTCAGCAACAACTAAAAACAGGGTGTCAACATTATAGCCGAGGGCAGTTCGTGGTTCATGGCTCAGGTTTAGTTCTTGGCTGCGTTTACCAGGGATATGCTTCTTTTCTTTAAGGTGCATATCTACAAGCGTTTGATTTATTTTCTCGTTTTTGAGAAGTCGGTGTCGTCCACCAATAGCATGGTGGACTCGATTCCACTCAGGTGGTGAAAGAGACACAGTAAGTTTACCACTTTCCCCAGGATTGAATTGGGAAACTCCGGCATCCTTTATCCGAGAACTAATCCAGAGAACAGCATTATCTTTAGGAATTGGACTGTTCCCATCGTTTGAAACCTTTTCTACCTGATAGGAATGTGCGTAGTTTGGTGTTAAAGGCAGTGGGAGGCCGCTGAGTATTACTTCTTTGCCTCTGCGGCGTCTCGTGTGTGTTGATTCACCAAGTCGTGGCGTGTAAAGTATTATATGACACCCATCAAGTCTACGTTGATTTATACATCCGAGTTCCAGTGTGTGCGTGCCAATCTGTATATTTGCTTCCATTTGCACAGGTGTACTTAAGAATTCGCCAGATTCTGTAACACCGAAGCATGCCTCAGTATCTGTTGGTTGTGTGATAAGTTCGCCTTCCTGGATATGTAGGTTTTCCAGAACGCCACCGTACCCACTCATATCACCGAGAACACCGAAACCGCCGTTAACCGCCACAACAACGCGCCGATCACCCCGTTGCGAGCGCCGTTTTGCCATAGAACGTACAGTTTCTTTTCCAAGTACTTGAGAATTTCCGAGTGCGACCTCAAAGTGTAATGTTGGATCGTGCCGTGACATTTCAGCGACATAGATGACACATGTTTCAACATCCCAGTCGTAACGGTAAATATTAAGTCCATCCGACAGATCGGAAAAGAGTTGTGTCTTCTTTCCACCTGCTTGTGCCAAGACAGATATTAGACATAGTAATAATGTGATGATGCACAACCGTTGTCCGAATCGCATTCTTACTCCTTTGGACGACAGATTTCAACGGCAAAGTAGGTAATCGGTTGTTCTATTGGAGGGTGAAGTTTTTTGACGGTAAGCTGGACGGTATCTATCGGGAATCTGTGTAAAATCTCTGAGGTTATTGTCTCTGCAAGTGCCTCAATCAGTTGAAACGACTGTTGTGTGCCAATGTCAACTATGAGATTAACGACACTGGCATAATCAATCGTATCCTCAAGGGCATCGGTTTTGCCAGCATTTACAAGCGAGCAACATAATGTCGCATCAATTTCGTAATGTCCACCGACTTGTCGTTCCGCTTCAGGTACACCGTGGTGACCGTGAAATCGGATGCCTTTTATGATGATACTATCCATGTTTGACTACAGTGTTAAATCCAACTCACACACTTATGATGCTTTTTTTGATGGTCTGCGATGAGTTTTGCCAACGCGCGCAAGGCATCGTTGACAGATTTCGCATCGGGAAACATCTTGGCTACATCCTCATCAAGCTGAACCAGATTTCTGTCTGCATAGTATCTCTCAGCATATTTTCCTCGAATTCCGGTACTGAAATCATATTCATCAAGCATATCCGGATCATGTTGATTTGATGTTGATGGATTCATAGATTTTTCTTTCACATGTTTCCTAACCCTAACCAACTTACACCCAGTTTCGATATTAAGTATCACATATTTAATCAAAAAAGTCAAAGTCCTTTTTGAGAACTTCACATCCATTGACTCTATTCCGCTGTTGTGATATACTCTTAGAAATCAAATTTGATCTGAAAAAAAGACAGCGAAGGAGCCCTAATGAAGGTTACAGTCAAATACTTTGCCGTATGCCACGAAATGTTAGATAGATCCGAAGAAGAGATGCAGCTTCCGGAAGGTGCTACCGTCCAAACGATTTTGAAACGACTTGAAGAAGAGTGGCCCGAAATTGCGGAGTTTTACGAAGTGATGCAAATGTCTGTCAATTGGGAATACGCCACCGAAAATACTGAACTTGCTGAAGGCGATGAAGTAGCATTGATTCCGCCGGTGACAGGGGGAAAAGATGTTTAAGATAACCACTGAAGTCATTACAGGTGCAGAGGTTCGGGAAGCTGTGGAGGCACCAGATGCTGGCGCGGTGGTTCTGTTCTTTGGCACCGTTCGGAATAACACAGATGGGCGACCGACAAAATACCTTGAATATGAGGCATATCCGCCGATGGCAGAAAAGAAAATGGCGGAAATTGCAGAAGAAATATCGGAAAAGTGGGGTATCCATCGCGTTGCCATGATTCACCGCGTGGGAAGGTTGGAAATCGGTGAAGTGAGTGTGGCTGTAGCAGTTGCTTCTCCGCATCGCAAAGATGGGTTTGAAGCGTGCCAATATGCAATGAATCGTCTGAAACAGATTGTACCTATCTGGAAACGTGAAGTATGGGCAGATGGCGAAGCGGAATGGGTAAAACCGGACGCAGTCTTTTTTGAAGAACTGCCAGAAAGAACTTAACTTGACTATTCAACGAAAATTGGACTAAACACAAAACCTATCCACAAACTGGCTAAAGATACTACTTCCCTTTTCAAACTGGTCTAACGCCATCCATTCATCAACGGTATGTGCTTGGAGAATACTCCCCGGACCAATAATAA
>JAPPMR010000726.1:0-2968 GCA_028818995.1 Candidatus Poribacteria bacterium
TTGTCCCTTACTGTTTAGCACAGGACCTCCACTACTTCCACCGGCAGTATTAACGGCCATTCGAAGCCACTTATCGCTATCCCGTATGCTGTGTAGTGTGCCATCAGCAACCTTGTACTCTCCATCAGGAAATCCCACTACAGAGATAGGTTCACCATCTAGGATAACATCGCTATTTCCAAGCGGAAGTGCCTCACCTTCACCCACAATTTTTAAAATGACAAGATCGTTTTTGACATCGTAAGCAGCGACACCTTCAACTTTCCAAGTCGTCTTTTTGTCTGCTGATTTTACGTAGACAGGTCCCGGATGTGCGATAACATGAATGTTAGTCGCAACCTTGTTCCGTTGCACGAAAAATCCACTACCATGACTTTTAGAAAAAAGACCAATTTTATTTTTTACCCTGACGATAGAATTTCTGTGTTTGTGAAATTCTGTAGGGTTTTCAATAATCTGTTGGGGAGTCTTCGCGCAAGAAAAGAGGATTCCAAAGACGAAAACACCTAAAAATAATTTTATATGCTGTTTCATAAGGCATACCTGAAATCTAATCTAACGTCTGCTTTTGCCACAACGCAGACATTCCCAAATGGATGTTCATCCTGTTTCGCCAGGTATTCCTCAATATTCTCTAACAATGTCTTACCGAATTTATTTAAAAATAATAATAGTGATGTAACATGAAGCGTTGCAGAAGTCACACAATTGAAAAGTCCGCACACATCTTTGCATAGTTTATTTTACGATATCTGGATCAAGTTCCTTTGCTTTTTCAAAATCTGCTTTTGCCGCTTCATGTTGTCCAAGTGCCTTTTTTGCACGGGCGCGATTCTTGTAAGCTGCTGCATACTCTGGATTTAGATTGATGGCTTTATCATAATCGCTTTTTGCACCTTCATAATCGCCAAGTTCCCGTTTTGCTGCCCCTCGGTTGTTGTAGGCATCCACATCCTGTGGGTTTAGTTTGATAGATTTATCATAATCCTCGATCGCACCTTTGTAGTCACCCAGTTTCTGTTTCGCTACTCCTCGGTTGTAATATGCTGTGGCATCCTGTGGGTTTAGTTTAATGGCTTTATCATGATCCTCGATCGCACTTTTATAGTCGCAAAGTTTCTGTCTTGCAGTCCCTCGGTTGTTGTATGCATTGACATCCTGTGGATTGAGTTTGGTAACTTTATTGAAATCTTCGATCGCATCTTTATGGTCGCATAGTTTGAACTTTGCAACCCCTCGGTTGCCGTATGCTGTGGTGTCCTGTGGGTTTAGTTTAATGGCTTTACTGTAGTCTTTGATCGCATCTTTATGATTGCCAAGATTAAGTTTCACATCTCCACGTTTGGAATAGGCATAAATAGACTCAGGGTTTAACCGGATAGATTCATCTAAATTGGCTATTGCCTTGTCATAGCGTTTTTCATCGTAATACATTTCTCCTTTAACGTAGTGGGCGTAGGAACGAATAAGTTCTCGCTTATGCCACTGTTCCAAAGGTTCAGTTGATTTTGACTGCGTGAGCAATACCTTGACTGTGTTTGAAGGAATAGCATGGCTAATAAAATCCCCTCCCAAGGCCTGAATTCCTATGATTTGTCCCTTACTGTTTAGCACAGGACCTCCACTACTTCCACCGGCAGTATTAACGTTCATCCGAAGCCACTTATCGCTATCCCGTATACTGTGTAGTGTGCTATCAGCAACCTTGTACTCTCCATCAAAAAATCTCACTACAGAGATAGGTTCACCATCTCGGATAACATCACTATTTCCAAGCGGAAGTGCCTCACCTTCCCCTATAACTTTTAAAATGACAAGATCATTTTTTACATCATAAGCAGCGACACCTTCAACTTTCCAAGTCGTCTTTTTGTCTACTGACTTCACGTAGACAGGTCCTGGACGTGCGATAACATGAATGTTAGTCACAATCTTGTTTCGTTGCACGAAAAATCCGCTCCCTATACCTGTTGAAGAAAGTCCGAGTTTACTTTCTACCCTGACTATAGAATTTCTGTGTCTGTGAAATTCTGAAGGGTTTTCAATAATCTCTTGGGGTGGCTTCGCGCAAGAAAAAAGAATCCCCAAGAAGAAAACACCTAAAAATAATTTTATGTGTTCTTTCAAAGCGTTCCTACAGATAGGTGTCAACATATTTTTGTAAATCTCCTTAAATACGCAAATGTATCTGTCCCATGTTACCTGATTTTATGCGATTTGTTAAGTCTTTTCGTAGTGCTGCTGGGAGGTTTAGTTTCCATTTCGTAAGAATGGAGGAGGAAATTCAAAGATTGGAAGGGAAATTTGCCTGAATAGCGGGTTTGCAAAGCAGAATTTCTATTGTGGATCGTTTGTCGATTTGTAAACCTACAAACGATTTATAAGATGACCTATGATTTTTTTCGGGTTATCATTCAATTTCTGCACCACACTTTGGGCAACTATCACCCCAACTTAAACGTCTTCCTTCACCACAAACGTCGCACGTTCCGAGGGGATACTCATCCGGCTTTGCACGGCTGCCACCTTTTTTGTATGTTACGATTAGCCATACTGTTTCGCCATCTTCTTCGTAACCGTAAAATGGTCCTTCCTTTTTGCCATCGTAAGATTTACCTTCATGTTTAGGATAGGCACCGCTGGATCTAAGATTCCCGTTTTCATGATAGCTGATACAAGGTCCTTCGTATTTTCCATCGCGGAAGGAGGCTTCACCGGATTTGTTCCCATTTTTGTGATAATTGATCCATTTCCCATCCTTTTCACCGTGAATGTAGTTGCCTTCGCTTCGCTTTACCCCGTTCGCGTAATAGGTAATCCAATATCCGTGTTTTTTGCCATCAACCATCTCGCCAGTATCAAGTTTACTTGGCATGATTCACCTCAGTCCCTGTAGGTCGGGTAGAGCGTTGGGAAACCCCCCCCGTTTTTAACATTGGGGGTTTTGAAACGAAGACCCCCCCAACAA
>JAPPMR010000726.1:2978-4681 GCA_028818995.1 Candidatus Poribacteria bacterium
TTTCCCCCCATTCCCTTGTGGTGGTGTTCCTTTTCTCAAACCCCACATTTTTACCGCCGGTCGGGTTTCGCTGACGCTCTACCCGACCTACGATGTAAACTACAACAGATTTTCTTCAAGGTATTCCTCAAATTTCTCTATTGTTTTCGGACCTATACCTTTGATTCCCTTCAGTTTACCTTCATCAATTGCTGTTCGGAGTGAAAGCAGACTATCAATACCTACCTCCTGATACAAAAGTTTAATCGTCTTAGGACCGAGTCCGGGAATAGGTATGAGTTCAACAATTGTCTCTGGAACGTCGCTTGCGTATTCTTGTAATTTAGAACATGTTCCAGTTTCTACATATTCCGTGATAATCGTAGCGACTATATCGCCAACCCCGGGAACCTTCTCTTGTAAACTTCCTTCAGCTACCAGTTCTGCAACAGATTCCTCCATACGAGAGATTGTATACGCTAAACGCGGGTAGCGTGATGCGTGGTCTTCTGGATAGTCAGCGACAATCAAAATAGTATGAAGTTCCATCAGTTTTTGTGCAATTTTATCGTTGGTCATAGTTCGTGTCCGTGTTTTCTTATCAATATAAGATTTGTTTTGATGGTGTCTCTTCTTGAAAATGAAGAATATCAAGGATTTTGGAGGGTGCGAACTGGAGCTCGCTCCTTACAGGAAGAGCAGTTTACGGGTGTCTACAAGTAATTGTTACATCCTAATCATGCTCTGCACCACATTGAGGACAATTATCGCCCCACTTTAGACGTTTCGCTTCGCCGCAACCGTGGCATGTCCCGAGTGGATATTCGTCGGGTTTTGCGCGGGCACCACCTTTTTTATAGGTGATGATACGCCAGACCGTTTCGCCATCGTCTTCGTACCATTGCCATGCCCCTTTCTTCTTGCCATCATAAGATTTGCCTTCGTGTTTGGGATAGGTACCAATCATTCCGAGGGTTCCATTTTCATGATAGGATGTGTAAGTGCCTTCATGCTTATCATCACGGAAGAAGGCTTCAGTATATATGTTGCCATTTTTATGGTACTGAATCCAAGGCCCATCCTTTTTGCCATGAATATAGTTGCCTTCGCTGCGTTTTAAACCGTTCGCGTAGTAGGTAATCCAATATCCATGTTTTTTGCCATCAACCATTTCACCGGTTGTTCGTGAATTTGCCATAATTTAGTACCCAAACTGTGAGTTACTACTTCATTCAGGTAGGTGCGGTTTCCGAACCGCACCGTATTTATACAAAACTCCATAGTTCACATTTTATGCGGAAGGATATATAAGGCCCTCCAGCTTATCATTACGAAAGCAAGCTTCAGTTGCCTTGCTGCCATTTTTGTAATACTGAATCCAAATACCATCTTTTTTGCCATGAATGTAGCGTCCTTGGCTACGTTTTATTCCATTCTCATAATAGGTAATCCAATACCCATGCTTTTTGCCACCAACCATTTTACCGGTTATTTGTGAATTTGCCATAATATCATCTCTATTGCGGACCCTTACATCCGCAGTTCAAGGAATGTTAATTTATAAGTTTGTATTGAGGTATTCCTCAATTTTATCTAACGTTTTCTTTCCAATACCTTTGAAACCTTTGAGTTTACCTTTATCAATTGCTGTTCGGAGGGAAGCAAGACTATCAACTTCAATATCTTCATATAAGCGCTTAATCGTTTTTGCACCAAGCCCAGGA
>JAPPMR010000539.1 GCA_028818995.1 Candidatus Poribacteria bacterium
CTCTTCTGTAGGAGCGACCTCCTGGTCGCGACCAGGAGGTCGCTCCTACAAAGAAGCTCAAAATTTGTAATGATACTTTATCAATTAGAAATGGTTTTACTTGAACACTTTGCATCAACGAGGTTAGGGTTCCTCGTCTAGCAGGTGATAGTATCTATTACTTTGAATTCACCGTAATAGGAGAATTAATGGACTCAAATACAACACCCGAAGAACGGAAGTTTAGACTGACCCCTGAAGAACGATCATCTTGGGATGAGAACGGATACTTTATCCGTTACGACGTTTTTACACAAGAAGAAAACGACTCTTTAGCACAAATTGCCGATGACATTGCCATAGGAAAACGTCCCTTCCCCGCAAAGCAAATCCACCAAAACGCGTTGGTCAGAGATGGAAAGGTAAAAGCAACTGGTTCCAATGCGATGCACTGTATTCATCATATTAATAAACATTCACCAGAATTCCTTGCACGAACACGGGACATACGTTTAACTGATCCAATCGTTGACTTAATTGGTCCAGACATCCTCGGTCTCAACAACCTATATATTTGGAAGCCGCCAAGAATCGGTTTAGGTTTCCCATGGCACCAGGATAAATGGTACTTTAATCATCAATATATAACTACAAAAACCGTTGGAACATGGACTGCCATTGATGATGCAGATATAGGTAATGGGTGCCTATACGTTATACCAGGTAGTCATAAAAATGAAGTGCATGAACACGTTGAACTTGAAGGTTCACAACAGAACGAGTTTAAACAAGCACTCGGTGCAAGAGATGAGGATGGGGTTGCCGTTGAAGTGCCATCTGGTAGCGTTATTTTCTTTAATAATCAACTACTACATAAAAGCACAGATAACCACAGTGATCATTTTCGCAGATGTAATGTCGCTCATTATATCTGCGCACATTCAGAACGGGTTCAAGGTCAAAACAGAAACTATATTCGTCCAGTCTCATGGGTACGAGGTGATTCCTACTCAAAAAAGATGGAACCTGTTTATCACGATGCTTTACCAATCCCCGAAGAACAGGAGAATAAATGAGTACAGGCACTTCACAATCGAAACGACAATTCGCCATAACACCTGATGAATTATCATCATGGGAAGAAAACGGATACTTTGTCCGTTATGATGTCTTCACAAAAAAAGAAAACGACGTCTTACGACAAATCGCTGATGATATTGTTGATGGCAAACGACTCTTTCCTACAGAGAATATCAATCAAAACGCATTAGTTAGAGACGGAAAAGTTGAAGCGTCTGGTATCAACGCCATACACAAAATCCATCATGTAAGTTGTTATATTCCTGAATTCCTTGCTCGTGTACGTGACGCGCGTCTAACGGATCCGATTGTTGACTTACTCGGTCTAAACCTATTGGGTCTCAACAACCTGTATATTTGGAAAGCACCAAAGATTGGCTTAGGGTTCCCGTGGCATCAAGATAAATGGTATTTCAACCATCAGTATAAAACCGAAATGACAGTCGGAACGTGGACTGCTATTGATGCTGCAGACAAAGACAACGGGTGTCTATATGTGATCCCTGGTAGCCACAAATATGGCATTCTTACACATGAGGACCTTGAAGGTTCACAACAAAACGAGTTCAAAATTGCACGCGATGCCAAGGACGAGGATGGGGTTGCGGTTGAAGTGCCACCTGGAGCAGTCGTTTGGTTCAACAACCAACTCCTACATAAAAGTACGGATAACCACAGTCTGCGATTTAGACGTTGTAATGTGGCGCATTATATTAGTGGAGATGCAGAACGTGTCCCTAAAAAGAACACAAAGAATATGCGTCCAGTTATGTGGGTTCGGGGTGGGACATATTCAGAAAAGATGGAACCCGTCTATCAAGACGTTTTACCCATCCCAGAATCCAATTGAAATTATGTTATAATATAGTAAATTATATAAATAAGTTTACATATATTCTGTAGGAGCGATCTCCGAATCGCGACGAAACTACTGTTAGTCGGGAATCGGAGATCGCTCCTACATTTCAGATGTAAAGTTAATTATGGAATCCACTATATTCAGAGTTATCAGGAGTATAATATGTCCAATTCCTACCGCATATTGAAAAGCGCAGTGATACTTGTTCTATGCTTTGCGATAATTCCTACCACCACTGCCCAAAAGCCGAATTTTCCAGAACGAATGCCAATTGTCGAACGTCCCTTTTCTGATGACCCAGACAAGTTCACTTTTGCCATCATCGGTGATAAAACTGGCGGCGGGTTAGATAAGTGGCCCGTTTTTGACCGCGCAATAGATGAAATTAATATATTAAAACCTGATTTTGCTATCATGGTTGGCGATTTAATACAGGGAGACACAACAGACCTCAAACAACTCGCAGCAGAATGGAAAGAATTTTGGGATCATCAATCCGATTTAATCGTGCCGTTTCTGCCATTGCCCGGTAATCATGATATTACTAATCGCGTGATGTATGACTACTGGGAGAAGCACATCGGACTCACCTATTCAGCTTTTACATACAAAAATTGCCTATTCCTATTGCTCAACACTGAGGAGTGGCATACAAACAGTGGTGAATGGACAAACTGGTTTGGAGAGGAACAGATTGAATATGTGAAATCACAATTGACACAACATAAAGACGTACGGCATACGTTTGTCTTATTGCATAGACCTTTGTGGCTTCAGAAACATTCTGGCTGGGAAGAGATAGAAGCGGCACTTGGTGAACGCGCATATACTGTCTTCGCAGGACACTATCATAGATTGACGCTTCATACCCGTAATGATCGGCGATACTTTGTTCTCGGTGCGACTGGTGGTGGATTTACACCACAGGTGGTGCGAGAAATAGGCGCTTTTGATCACTACAGCCTTGTGACTGTAGACGATGAAGAAGTCAATGTCGCAATCATTGAACCGGGTAACATCCACCCTGCAGACCTTTCAACAGCAGCGTTCAAAAACACAGTTTCTAATCTACTCAAATTTGAACAAGATTTTAACCTTAACAAATATCAGTCTTCTTCACGTGGCAACCTTGAAGTAAAACTTGATAACACGCTTGAAAAACTACTTAAGGTAGAAATAGTTTTTGATCCAAATCAGAACTGGCAAATTTCCCCAAATCAACTCTCTTTTGAGGCTAAACCAGGACAAACTACAAAAACAAATGTCACACTTTCAGTGCCATCGGATAACTACTTCCCATTTCCTATTTACAAGTACTCCGTGTTATACGGTGGCGAACAATTATTAAGCAGTAGACAGTTGATTCACCCTATTCCGAGAGAACACATGCGCGTCCTTAAAAATTGGATGCTTCTCGGTCCCTTTGACCTCGGTATAGAAAAAGCACCTACTGACTCAAATGACATCCCCCAAAGTTTTCTTGAAATACCGTTACTTGAACTCAATCCTGAGAAAACTTATCAAGGAAAAGTTGGCGAAATCTCTTGGCAAGAACACAATGCAGAATCGGATAATATCAATCTAAGGGAAATATTTGGAAATGCTGAATTGACGTACAGTTATGCCACGTCCTACATTAAGAGTCCAAACGCGCGGCATGTTTTTGCTCAGATCAGATGGGGAGGCAATCTCGGTAGACTCTATCTCAATGGAGTTGAGATTTCCGGTGCAGCTATCCCTGGCAAACATCTATATTCTTGGTGGGCACACTTTGAATTGCCTTTGAAAGAAGGCTGGAACACTTTGTCGATTATATCTGGTGACTATAATGGATATTGGGATTTTCGATTGGAAGTCGCAGACCCCACGAAGGCGCTTGAGTTCAAAACGGAGCCTATCAACAAAGATTAAAGAACCACAACATACCCACAATCCGGTAGGTGCGGTTTCCTAACCAATGCAGAATACCATACGCGTATTCTGCATTATGCGTCAATTTATAGTAACCTTTAGAATTAACAGGACATTTTGAGTTGTAGGAGGGAACTCCGATTCCCGACTATCATTGTGTCTTGTCGCGATTCGGAGATCGCTCCTACAGAATAAGTGCCTCTTTAATTTTAAAGTTCACTATAGTGTCTGATTTCTTGTTGGAGGACTTTGAAAACCCGATATTTTTCTGAAATCCAAATCAACGCCAAGTGCTCTTTTGGCATTTGTCGGGCCTGGAATGTAGGGCATTCCTAATCGTCAAGCTATTCAGAAGGAGTTTAGAACAAGAAATATTTTCTTAAGTTGGCCCTATAATGTGTTCACCGGACTCACCAACGGCACCACCTACTACTTCAAGGCGCGAAGAAAGAACAGCTCCGGTTCCTGTCAAAATTATGCGACTTCGTCATCGTTTGTGAGTTGTACTCCTGCAGCAACTTCCGCTTCCTGCTCCGCGACAACGCAATCAAACTGTGATCTCACGGCTACGTCGCATGGTTCCTCAAGCGGTACTTGTGCCTATCGCTATGACGGTGGCTGTTCCTACAGTTGTGACAATGGCGAATGGACGGAGATCCATAACAGTTGTTATGATGCTTGCTCCGGTAAGACGAACGCGGAGACGGATATTCAGGATAATGAGTGGTCTGATTGGTGTGATGAGGGTTCAACACCATAAGCGTCAATTTAGCGTGCATCCAGGCGCGGTAGGTTCGGTTTGTAACCGAACCGGATTTTACACGAAACCTTTCTTGAGAAC